>NZ_JBGTFM010000043.1:0-25798 GCF_041747255.1 Blastomonas sp.
TATTGAGGTCACTGCGCTCAGCATCGAGATTCTCATACTCGGCCTCGAGCTGCCCGAAATCGGCTTCACCGCCTTCATGGCCTTCGTCGATGATCTCGCTGATTTCTTCCATGCGGGCATCGATCGCGTCAATTCGGGCTCGTGCTTCTTCGGACAGCGGCGCGGGCGGCAGCCGGACAGCATTGACGCCCATTTCGCTGCGCGCCTGCCATGAATTGGTCGACGCCACCGGGCTGATCCATGCAAGGCCCGTTTCAGCAGCGATCCGCTGGGCTTCGGCCTCCATCTTCTCGGCCGCAAGCCTGTGGGCGATCTCGATATCGATCCAGCGATCATCTGCCGCTTCGCTGAAGAGGTCGCGTTCGATCTTGCCTCCGGCTGCCACATAGGCATCTTCGCCGATCAGCAGCGCGATTGGGTCATTGCCGCGCATGGAACCGCTCGCCACCATACGCCGGATGGCATCGGCGCTTGGGTTATAGGCGTAGCGCATCTGCTCAAAGACCCGCAGCTGGACCTCGTGCTGGTCGGTCGCGGCGTAAGCCTTGGCGATCTCGAGGGTGACATCTCCCTTGGCGAGCGCTTCAAAAATCGGCTCGGCGAGGTTGGCAAGCCGCAAGCGGCCTTCCACGAAGCGCTGGGTGAGACCGAAGCGTTTGGCGACCGCGGAAACATCGCTGCCTTCCTTGATGAAGTGCTGAAAGGCGCGGCATTCCTCAGCTGGTGACATCCCGACGCGCTGGAAGTTTTCGGCAAGCGAAGCCTCGCCGGCTTCCTCTTCGCTGCCCTCAAGCAGCTTGCATTCAATCTCGGTGTCGGGGTCCCACGCACCGCGCGCGACAATCATCTCGATGGCCCGCAACCGGCGGCCACCGGCGATCACCGCAAACTTGCCGCGCTTCTTGCTCCTGGTGACCAACAGGTTCTGCAAAAGGCCGCGCGCTTCGATGTCGGCGGAAAGCTGGATATCGTCTTCTTCGCTGCGCGTTTTGCGCACATTGGCATCGCTCAGATAGAGCCGGGAAAAGGGAATAAGCATCGTCGTCACTCCTGATGTGCACCCGGCAATCACCCGGGCACCCATCCCCTCCCCCTCCCCTTTTGATCTGCGTTCACGCAGGCCTAAGAGTTAGTCGTCGTCGCCCATGCGGATAAACAGCGCGCCATGCCGCAGAGGTGGACCGCGCGGTTCATAAGAGGGCAGAATGCCGCAGCGGTTGGAGGCCGTAGGGGTTAGCGATTTTGGGATCGCTGCCATTCGCAGCTCGAGGAGACCGGTGTAGGCTGCCGACTCAGACCCCGCCCCTCGCAACCGCCAAATTGATCGTCTTGTTCCGCCCGTAGCCGACATGCCGCTTTCTGGATCGGGCATCGCCCCCGCTCATGGCGGTTTGTGGGTGCTGGGGTGGACGCCCCCCGACGGCATCTATGTGCCATAGTGGAGGTGTTGAACACCACTAGAAGGAGTCGTCCACGACAGAGGTTAGCACGATTGAGTTGGATATTGCGAAGACTGTTTTTCATGCGAACGGCGCGGATGCGCGTGGGAAGATGGTGTTCAGCAGACGGCTGACACGAGCGAAGCTGCTGGAATTCTTTGCCGCACAGCCGCGCTGTTTTGTGGCACTCGAGGCCTGCGGAGGGGCACATCACTGGGCCCGCGAGATTGCCTCGCTGGGGCATGAGGTGAAGCTGATCCCGCCGGCTTACGTGAAGCCGTTCGTTAAGCGGAACAAGAACGATGCGGTCGATGCATAGGCCATCTGCGAGGCCGCCCAGCGCCCGAGCATGCGCTATGCGGCGATCAAGACCGAAGCACAGCAGGCTACCGGGATGGTGTTCCGCACCCGCGATCTGCTGGTGCGCCAGCGCACCCAGCTCATCAACGCGATCCGCGGGCACCTGACCGAGTTCGGGTGGGTGATGTGGATCCGGTTCGCGAACTCCCATACGGGCCAGCGGCATTACGCCCGCGCAAACAGGCCGGACAGATGGCAGCATCCGACTACCGCCAATACCCGATTTTCACTCTCGCATCTTTTGGGGCGTCCACAGATGGATAGCGGAATGGCAGCTTTGCTGGCCCGCGATGAATAAAAATAAGTGTTAGCTCCTGCATGATAGGCTAATCTTGGGCGGATGTTTTGCTGATATGGGACTTTCCCCCGTGCATATTTGGCCTCGATTATTCGCAGCGGCAGCAGCGCTGACATTTATCGGCTTGCCCGGAGCCACATGTGCGCAAGTGCAAGCCGATCATGCCATACTGGCCGACCCGAGCGGCGAGCCGATCATAATCGGCTCCGCCCACAAGATCACATCCACCGTATACGGCGAGACAAAACTCCTCACGGTCCGACTGCCGCGAGGTTATGCCGACAATCCCGATCGACGTTACCCGGTGGTGTTCTCGATCGATGGCGGCCCTGAACAGGATTTCGAGCTTCTTGCCGGAATCGCCGCCGAGGCAGAATTTTCGACCAGTTTCGAACCTTTCATCCTGATCGGCGTGCGCACAGATAATCGCTATGCCGAGCTTACCCCGCCGCTCGAGCGCATGGACCCCAAGACGCTGACAGCCGTGTTTGGTGAAAGGATGCAGCCAAACGGGGCGCCCAGATTTCGGGATTTCCTCGCGCGCGATGTGATCCCGTGGGTGACGTCACGTTACAGGACCGACCGCAAGGTGCTTACCGCCGCATCGCTCGGTGGACTGTTCGTGGTCGACACCCTGCTTGAACGGCCAGAAATGTTCGACGACTACATCGCGCTCACGCCGAGCATTTGGTGGGATGAAGGGCGCGTCGCCGACGAGGCAGCAGCGAAGCTCGCCAGTCACGCCGGATCTGACCGACGAATCTACATCACGATGGGCGACGAAGGCATCGGCAATCTGAGCGGCAAATGGTTGGCAACCTTGGTTTCGGCTTTCAACACCAGTGCCCCTGAAGGGTTGAAGTGGGCGTTTGTCGATCGGTCGGGGAGCGAGGAGCATCGCACCATGGCGCTGATGGGCTGGCTTGACGCGTTCCGAACGCTATACCTGACCCCGACGCGCACCGGCAGCCCCCTTCCTTTCCTTTATGATGGCAGCCGCGCGCCGGACTACACTTCAGCAGCACGAGCCAATCTGGACGCCGGCGCCTGCCGCCCCGCGATCGCCAAGTCCGTCACTTGGGCGGAAAAAAACGACGCACCCAGCGCATATTATGGATGGTGCCTGCTACTGAAGCCGGGGGGCCCGCTGACAGCTGGGAATTTCGGGCCAGACGATTTTGGCCGCGCCGACCAAGATGATAAGTAACCCCGATTTCGATATCAGGTTTTCGGCAGTTTGCGGCCATATGCAACACAGATCATAATTTCCGCAGTGGGGCCGGCATCAAAATTTCCGCTTCTGACAAATCCGGTGATGAACCTGCCATACCGCTGTCAGGATCGAGGTTCGACCCTGCTCGTGACCGGAGTTAGGTGGGGAGCAGACGTGCCCAAAGTTTACGCGGCGACATAAATCAGTGCAAGGCCAGCAAGCGCTGAAAATGGCGCAACTGCTCGAACAGCTGCAGGTGCAAGGCGGTCGGCCCACCAACATGCGTAGCCAGCGTGCCAGCGGAGCGGAAGAACAAGCAGAACCAGCGAGGAGAGCACGATAAACCATCCTGCGACCTCAAACGTCTGCGGCAACTTTGACGCGTGAGCACGTAAAAGCAGTGCCAGCCCCGCGCTGAGGCGAAGCCCCTGCTCGAGATTGTTGATCGTTCGAGTTGATGCCGTGAGGCTTAACACATGCAGGGCACGCCCCGGCCGCAAAGCCATGAAGGCTCCCGTGCCAATCAACCACAACCCAGCCGCTACGCTGCCGACCAAGCCTAACAGTTCCATCAATGAACTATGCCATCGGCATCTATGTCTGCACAGGGGGCGCTTTGCGAATTTCCGGTTCTGGCAAAAAATCCGTTGAAGCTGCCGGACAGGTTTCAGGATCGCGCCCGATCGCCGGGGATGACTGGGAATAGGTGGATTCCGGAACGGCGGCTTTGGCAGCAAAACCTTGCAAGCTCGATCGCTAACTCGAAGTAGGACCGACAAGCGCTATCCACTCGGCTTGGGTCCATGGTTGTTCGGCAAGTGCGGGCACCCCATCAGGGAGCGTCACCCAGGCTTGCTTGCTGCTGACCCAAAGATGAGCGGCAGGCACAACCTCGTGGCTTCGATCGAGCGTTCCGCAACGCAACGATGCAAAGCCCGGACGCTTGTCATTCTCGGCGAAGATGCGGACTTTGCAGGTCGGACACCCCCAGATCGATGATAGGGCACCACTCGGCTGTTCATAGGAACCGATGTCCAAATCGCCCACGATGTCGAGATCCTGCTTGGCGAACAACATGTGCTCGCTGAAGGCTCCGCCAGTTCGCGTCTGACAGTCGGTGCAATGGCAGGCATACGGTCGAAATCGAAATCCATCGCGAAGAGTGTAGCGCACGGCACCGCACAGACATCCCCCTGTCAAATCGCCTCTCATCGCTTTGCCCTCACGCCGTGATTATCCGTCAGTTTAGCGAAGGCTGGAACGGCGGCAACGGGGTCGCTAACTGAAGGGCAGCTTTTTCAATATCCACGCAATTTCCTGCCATTCGACTAGCGACCCCATTCTAGGCGCTTCAAGCAGTTCAAGCGACCAATGGACCACCGCAGGGCATTCCAACCAGATGCCGCGGCAGGGGCTGATGCCCGGGGCCTGGCTCGGTTACGGCAGACTGCCGAAGGCCTGCGCCACTCACTTAAGCGCGAGGCTGATCGCAGGCAGGCCGCGCAAGTGGCGGTGGAGAATCAGCCACGGCTGCCGGCAGGGCAGAGCCGAGGGCGGAGATATCTCGACCAACGTGCTTGCGCGCAGGGCGCCAGCAGCAGCGCAATACCGGTCTCTGTCGAGTTGCCGGTCGAGCCAGACGCCGGTTGCCAATGCCAGTGCCAGTGCTTAGCCAGTGCTTGATCGGTATTATCGGGATACAGCAAACGCCCTCATTCAAGAGTTTACTCAAACCAGACGTGCGACGGGCCGCATATTATGCGGCTAGTCCCCCTCGGCATGCGAGAATGCCGCAACAACCCTGCCCTCGACGATGCGTATAAGCGGTGGCATTGGCAACCTTAGTGTCGAGTGCAATTCACACCGCCGGGTGACGATATCAAAAACAAATCCATGCCACGGGCAGCGAATTTTGCCGTTTTCAAGCGGACCTTGCAACGGCCCGAGCCAATGCGGACATACCGCGCTGTGAGCGATCAGATCACCGTTATGCTCAACCAGCTGGAAAGCCATGCCGCCAAGCTGAAACGCCAGCGGCAGGTTCGCCCGAACATCGCAGGCATCGCCCAGATCGATCGGTTCAACGCTGCGATCGGCTTGAGTCGGAGCAGCCAGCGCGCGCTCGCGTGCCTGCATCATGGCCTCGTCTTCATCCCAAAGCGTGGCGTAAAAATCAGCGTAGGCACTACCCAGATATTCGCTGCGGTCCGTCCTGGGCCCAGGCAAATGGAACTCAACGGTGATATCGACAAGGTGCGGTTCGATCTCGTCGAGCATCACCCTGATCTCGGTGCCAACACCTGCGCCATCGATGGTCGTCGATGTATAGCGCCCTGTCGCCCGGTCGGCGAGCAGTTGAATCCTTTGCGGCTCTGCACCGCACGGCGTCAGATCAACGCACCAGCCCCAACGCCCCTGTTCGACCAGGGAGCAGTCCGCAAAACTGCCATCGTGCAGGTGAGCCAGATGCTCCCAATCGAACACATTTTCCCAGATACGCTCCAGCGACGCGTGTACCCGCCGTTCATATGAACCTGCATGGTGGAGCGGCCCAGCGTGGTGATTATCAGTCAGCGTTACAGTGGGTACATTTGAGCGGCTCATGAATCAGGCTGTACCAGACGGCCAAATTTTTGCAGCCTCTATTGATCGCATCGGTTGCTCGCTGGCACCCTTGGGTCCGCCCTAGTGGTTCTCCATCTCAGCCAATACATCGACCTTCCGGTTCCGGCGCAAAATTCAGGCAGGGTGTAACATTCCTCGCGTGCTCAGCGAAATGGTCGACATGGCAATCTGGCGCTTGTCACGGGCACGCAACACCCCTGCGCAGAATTCGCCGATCAGTTCTGCAGGGAAGTCCCCTTCAGACCTCTATTTCGCTCATGGTGTGCGGCGAAAAGGGGAGACGCCTTGATGCACCGGTATTTAAAGGGGGGAAACCCATGAAAAAGGTAAAACTGACCAGTCTGCTTGCTGTTGTAGGCGGCATGACACTTGCCACCAGCGCCTGCGCACAGGGAACTTGCAAAGCCAGATCGTGTTCGGCCATGGCAGATCGGTCCGCAAAACGCTGCGCCGGCGCGGGGTGCGTGGCAGCTGGTTGCCAAGCAGCTGGCTGTGCTGCCGCCGGTTGCGCAGCTGCTAATTGCGGAGCGGCCGACTGTTCGGCCAAACCTTGTGCGGCGGCTACTTGCGGCGCGAAGCCTTGTGCTGCGGGCGGTTGCGGTGCCAAGCCCTGTGCAGCCAAGCCAGAATAATTTCTCGCGGGCAGACACTTGTGAGCCTGGCGTGGCACAAGCGCTATCCGCCAGGCTCAACAGTTTGAAAGCGCGTGACCGGAATGGATCAGCAACAGGCAGCCCTGACTGTCATCGAAACCATTACAGCTATGGCCCGCGAAAACGTGCCAATGATGGCGCGGGTAGTTCCCTCGGACAAAGTGTTGTTCTGGCAGCATTATCCGGATGACGACGCGCGTGACACGCGTACACGTTCGCGCTGGTACTATCACGTTCACGCCCCGGGTGACCGGGATCCGGGCGAACATGGACATTTTCACCTGTTTCTGCACCGCACCCAGCTAGACGACCCGTCCAGGTATAGTGCCGCGCCGCCAGAAGGTGAGGAGGCTTCAGCCCATGTCACACATATTGCGGGGCTAGCGATTGATCACATGGGTATTCCCGTCAACTGGTTCGCCACAAGGCGCTGGGTCACCGACGAGTTTCTGTATCCAGCCGACACGATGATCGCGCATCTTGACCGCTACAATGTCGATAACACGAAGGAAGATCCGCTGGTCAATCGACTGCTGACCGCGATGGTTGCACTGTATCGAGATGAACTGTGTTGCCTGCTGCGCGAACGCGACGCTGCCATCGCCAGGCTGGTCCAGGTCCAAGGACCTGCCGCGCACGAATCAGGCGAGGCGTTGCTTGCGAAGATACCAATAGATCTGGATGCCAAGATTGAGAGCCTCGACTTTGGCTGAAGATCAATCTGGAGGCGCAATTCCCCACAAGGTTGCCAAACGGCTGTAGCTGGGTTCACCGATGTGTGGATCGTCAGTGACACCCCCCATCCGGGCCAACCGGGCATCCATTTCGGCTGAATCCGCATCTAGCGGATTGGCCTTGATGCCACTGCCTTCAACGATGCGATTCATGAGATTGAACAGCCCGCACACGCTGACAGCATCAAACAAAGCCTGCTCATCCCACCCGGCCGCGTAAACAGCCAGCGCATCCGCCTCGGTGATCAGCGCAGGCGTGCGAGTCAACTTGCCCACATAAGCGAGGATTGGCTTCAGCTTCTCTTCTACTGCGCTGCTTTCAATATCAATCATGAGGGATTCGAAAAGGTCCGAGGCGATCCCAAAGGCCCGCGCTGCTACCACATGCGCGCCATGGCAATACGTGCAGGCATTGAGGCCTGAGACATAAGCAGCGATCAGTTCGCGCTCCGCTACGGTCAGCGGCGACCAGTCGCGTAGAACCCGATCATGATATTCCAGCAGTGGCATAACCGAGCGTGGGAATCGCTGAAAAACCTTGTCCATGGCTGGCGGCCCGGCAATGGAAGGAAACACGGTCATGATTTTGGTCCTGTTACAAAGGCATGGTTGGGTCTAGCCCGATCACGCTTTGTAACCATTCGGCCAGATCAAGCGTAGAATTACATAGGAAGGCCTCACCATGCTGAAAAAAATTCTCGCTCCAAGCGCTCTGATTCTACCTGCCATTTTCCTGGGAGTGTCCAGCGCAGATTCTGCCGATGCCAGCGAAGGGGCACCTGCTGCCCGAGGCGCCGAAATATGCCGCAACGTGGATGTCGGAGTGCAAGTACTTGGTTCGGGCGGGCCGATTGCAGAAGGTTCACGTGCTGGCACAAGTTACGCAGTCTGGATCGACGGGCGGGCGCAACTGCTGATCGATGCCGGACCAGGCAGCTTTATCCGTTTTGGTGAAGCTGGACTGAAGGTCGGCGACCTCAAGGGCATCGCCATGAGCCACTTGCACGCCGACCACAGCGCCGGGTTGGGCGGCATTCTGAACTCGGGAAGCTTTGAGCGCTCCGATGAACCGCTGTTGTTCGTCGGACCAGCAGCGGCAAGCGTTTTTCCCGGCGCCGGTGAATTTCTCTCCGCATTGGTCGGGCGCGACAGCGGCGCGTGGCGCTATCTGGGCGGCTATCTCGATGGCGGTGACGAACGCCGGAAATTCGAAGTAAAAGAAATTGCCGCGAACGTTGCTGAAAATGCTTCCATCCCTGAAATCGACATTGCCCATGATCTTACGTTAACCGCCATCCCAGTACACCATGGCGAGGTTCCGACACTCGCGTTCATGGTCAAAGCCAAAAACCGCGTTATTCTCTTCGCGAGCGATCAAAGCGCGCTTTCATCCGGGTTTGACAGGGTCACCCGCAATCTAAAGCCCGATCTGCTGATCGCTCATCACGTCATTCCAGCTGGCGAGGGCCAGCCTATTGGGTTGCACCGGCCGCCTGATGAGATAGGCAAGATGGCTGCCAGCGTAGGCCCGCGTCAGTTGCTGCTATCGCATCATATGAACCGTTCATTCTCCCGGCTCGAGGAAAGCCTGTCCATGATCTCGGCTAGATACAAAGGCCCAACCTTGATCGCATCCGATGGCACCTGCGTCGCACTATGATGCACTGACAGGGGGATAATGTGTTAGCGTAAAATGCGTGCCCCCGGCAATTCGCTTGAGCGGTGCAGCAAGATCGCGAGCGAACCGCTCTCCATATTCGATCTGCTGAAATCCGTCCGCCTCCCCCCCCCACGCCAGCCTGGCTGGAATTTCGAGCGCTGTAAGCTGCCGTGTCACAGCTAAAGGTATCGGTTACATCGAGAGCGTCAATCTGCCGAACCATTGCTTTTGCCCCGCCATGATCCAGACAATCCTGCAGATCCGACGTTGATCCCTAGGCAGCGACTTTCGCTCAATTTTGCTGTTTGATTTAGGGCCTACGGATCGACGGCACCCTTCACCAGTTGAGCGACGCCAGATCGCTGATTCGGGCAATTTCCCGGGTTCCTTGAGAGGCAAAGCCTGGCTGACTGTTTCCCGCTCGCTTAATAAAAACCGGCTGCAGTCCTGCAGCTGCCGCCCCCAGCAGGTCCCACGAGTGACAAGCAATCATTGCGAGTCCGGACACTTCGGCCCGCATCTCGGTGGCAACGTGTCTATAGGTTGCCGCAGCCGGCTTGAATTGTTCGACCGCCTCGACGCTGAACTGCTTCTCGAAGAAGCAGGCGATACCGGCATTCGAGAGTTGCGCGGCTTGCGTCTCCGGGTCGCTATTTGTCAGCGTTGCGAGGCGAAAACCCGATTCGTGAAGATGCTCTAGACCCTCTAAGGCGTCGGCGTGGGCGGGAAGGGTGGTCATAGTGTGCTTCAGCACGCGTGCTGCGCCTTCGGGCAAGGCGCAGCCCTCGATCGTCGCCAGCATCTCGAGAACATGGCTGGCGATGATTCCAAAGGGTAGATAGCGCCCTGCGAGTGTTATAGATTGTGAATAGAGCACCAGTTGCGCAAACCACTTTCGCATAGCGCCCGCATCCCCGAACCATTCCTCAAAATGCGGCTCAAGGGGCGTAATGTCGAGCAGGGTTTCGTTGACATCGAACACTAAAATCGGCTGGACCATCACCTTCTCCCCACAATGCAAACCTCGGTCAGTTGGAACGCGTGGTCCTGTGCCTATGTTCCCACATCAGAGCAGCGCTGGTGGCCCCCCTTATGGTCGGAGTCTCCAGAAGTTAAAAGCTGACGTGTAGGCCCCTTTTTCGTTGACCGGGGACGGACCGCCTCTCATCGGGTTAGGCAGGCTTACGCGCCTGGAACGGCGTGTAATCTCTTGCAAAAACTACGGGCCAGCTGGGGTCGCAATCTTGAGGTTTGCGTTCTCTATGTTGCCGTCAAATCGTATCAGAAACGGGTTGTGAGAGTGATCAGCCACTCAGGCATCACGTTAAGCAAGGCTGCCTCAAGCAGCTTGTCGGCCCCCGTCAGAACCAGGCCCCCAACCAGCAGTAGCATCGCTCCAAAGGCCGGCTTGGCATATCGGGCAAAGTTCTTCAGCGCGCCGGTGCGTCTCCCGATAGCTAGCCGCGAACCATAAGCGAAACCGGTCACGGACAGCGCCACCCCTGCAGCGAACGCCAAAAACGTAACAAATGCCTCACCAAGGCTCTCCCCCCGGCTGGCCGCGGCAATCGCTGCCCCGAGTGTGGGGCCGACACAGGGTGCCCAGACAAGGCCTAGGAGGGTTCCGACCGCAAACTGGCCGCCAAGCCCATCGCCACTGGTTCGAGACAGCACTCCGTGCGCACGATTGGTGAGGGGAGCGAAGGCCATGGTCAACCGCGTCTGCAATAAGGGCACTAGAAGAATAACCCCGGCCACCGCCAGTATCGCTCCGGCGAACAAGCGGATACCCTGTTCTGGGATTCCCAGCTGGAACCCGAAGGCAACGACTATGAAACCGAACGTTGAAAAGGTTACGGCCAAGCCGGCCGCTAGCGCCGCCGGTCCAAGGCGGTGCTTACCAAGGGCCGACCCAATAAGAATAGGCACCAGCGGCAGAACGCACGGGTTGAGAATTGTTACGAGCCCGGCAACGAAAGCGAGGGCCAGCTCAGCAAACACTGGAAACCCTCGATACAGGCCCCACGCCCTATAGCCCTGACATCACAGCTTCACGCAGTTGCCTGGGCCGGCTTTCAGCGATGGAGCGCGCAGTTTCCTTTTTTCCGCGGAATACTAATACGGTCGATTGGCGTGGAATGCGATGCTGGCGCAAGAACGCCTTTTCCTTGTCAAAATCGACCTTCAGGAAAACCGCGTTCTTCAGCTGCGGCTCCTGCCGCAAGGCGTCGAGTGTGGGCGCTTGCGCCTTACAAGTGGGGCACCACACGGCGTGCACATCAACGATCAACGTCTTGCCTGCGTCCTGGGCGCGGGTAAACGCTGATGGCGTATAATCCTGCCAAGCAGGTGCAGCGATCGCGGGTGAAGTAAACGCAACAAAGACAAACGCCAGCAACGTCTGGATGGCTCGAAGCATGTGTTCGTCCTTTCTTCTGTTCTACCAGCGCACCAACGGAGGTACGACCGCCCGGCCCAACAAGGCCATCAACAGCACAACGCTGCTGTGCCACAGACCGATGTGAACGATGTCGTTGTCGGCACAGTGCAGCGAAAAGGCGAACACGCCGAGGCTCCCTGCAGCGATACCACTCAACAGGCCTGCCCGATCGGGTGCTGTCGGCGCACCTTGGCGTAACCATGCGACCAGAATCGAGAACACAAGGAACGAGGCTGCCCCGCCAACCATGAGGCATTCCAGGCCGCGTACGATGCTATCTCGCGACAAAAGGTCGCTTCCGCCGCCGAGGCTTATGATCACCGCTGCTATTGGCAGCAAGGTAACCATCGCCGCCGCCCAAACCCAGCCACCGTGATCATTGCCAACCTGCGGGCGGCTCATCACAATAACCGTCACTGCCGCTGCAATCCCGAGCATCAAGAAGAGCCCGGTGGCAAGCAGATACACGGGGTCGAAATCGCCGGCCAGCAAATCGGCGCGTACGCCAAACAGTCCGGTGACCGCCAGCGCCGCAACGCAAGCAGACCCCAGAGCATAGCTGATCCCTCTTGCGAAGCTGAGCGGTTTGACCGGCTCAAGTTTGCCGACCAGGTCCGCGATAAGGGCATCGGAGTTATGTCTCATGTGTCAGGCTTTCTCGACCATATGGGCCAATTTCTTGAGGCCTCGGTGAATATTGACTTTTATAAGGGATTCGCTCTGCCCCGTGGCCTGGGAAGCTTCGGTGATGCTCAGACCGTCGATCTTGACCAGCTCGATGGCCATGGCTTGCGCCTCAGGTAGCACCGAGAACAGGCGGGCAAGCGTGATCCGCGCGGAAATGGCTGGTTCGTCGTCCTGACCTGCAATGTCCGTTTCGAGTTCGCATTCACTGGCTCGATAGAGTCGGCGGAGATGATCGACCCAGCGATAGCGTGCAATCGCTGCCAACCAGGGCAAAAAAAGGCGAGAGGAATCCCATGTGCCGAGCTTGGTGTGCAGCGCCATCAACGTCTCCTGCACCAGATCATCCAGTTGCGATGGCGCAATACGGTGACTGTAATACCCGCGCAGCCAACGCTGGCACTCCTTGAGCAAGGTGGCATACGCTTGTCGATCGCCTTTTTGTGACATCGCGGCAAGTCGCGCTAGGCTGACGTCATCGGCTCTCACGGCCTGCGGACCTGGAGCAGCGCTGCATCGAGACTTATTGAGCCCGCACCGCGCATGATGAGAATCAGCGCCAATGCCACCCATAACGAATGCACCGACCACCACGCTTCGGGATAGACAAATATCTGGATGACCATGGTCATGCCGAGCAGGGCCAACGCAGACAAGCGCGTGAACAAGCCTATCACCAGCAGAATTGGAAATGCGTGTTCCGATATCGTCGCCAACACGGCGGCAAGTTCGCTCGGCAGCGGCACTCCCGAATATTCCTCTTTGAAGAGGAAATAGGTGGTGTCGCTTATCGAGAGCCAGCTTCCCTCTTCGACCTTGGTGCGGGCTGAACGCCAGAATATCCCGGCCAGCACGATACGGCTGAACAGCAGTGTCAGATTCTGCATTGCAACGCTGCCGATAGCAGCAACCGCGCGATCGTAGCTGGATAAAATGGCGTTCACCCTCATCACCTTACTTCGGCATTTTGGGCTTGACGTTGCCCTTCTTGGCGCTCAGCGACCCACCTACCTTCTGGCACTCGCCCTTGCCCACGAACTTCCAGGCATTGCCTTGATAGTCGACTGTCGATGTGCCGGCGCAGCTGGTGCCCGGCCCGGCGGCGCAGTCATTCTTGCCCTTGAGCGCGATCCCGTAGCATTTTTCCTTCGCGCCCGGAGCCTGTGCGGCTGCGGGTGTGGCTGCGGCCGCGAGAAGCGAAGCTGCAGCAAGCGAGATGGCTGCAAATCCAATCGTCGATTTCATTGGTGAGGTCCTTTCAAAATCCTGCGCGCACCTAGTTGGGGCACATGGAGATATTCGGGCTATCCTCGCAGGAGGTTACAGCTGCTCCCGGCCTGGCTGAAACAAGCTGCAGGATCCCAGCCAAGCGCACGTCTTGAGCGCATTGATCGCTTTTTCAGGTCATCCGTGCGCAATCTAGCGATGCTCAGGATTTGGCCAGCCTGGTTTGCTGCCTGAATCCCATTGTGTCCGCACGTTGCCAATCGCTGGATAACCGCCGCAATCCTTGAGCATCCGGGCGGCGTGTAGCAGGTTGAATGCCATGAAAGTCGTGTTGCGCTGGGTGAACACGTTGCTGAAGCCAGCTCGTCCGCCATTGTCCTGCTCATCGCCATAGGATGGGCCTGGCCCTGCTTCACCAATCCATCCGCAATCGGCCTGAGGTGGGATTGTAAGCCCTACGTGCTGCATCGCATATAGGACACCCATGGCCACATGCTTGATGCCGTCTTCGTTGCCGGTGACGACACATCCGCCAACCTTGCCGTAAAAGCGATACTGGCCTTTCTCGTTCGTTTCGCCTGAATGTGCATAAAGTTTTTCGATGAACGCTTGCGCGATTGAGCTTTTCTCACCGAGCCAGATGGGCGTACCAAGGACTATGATATCCGCTTCAAACACGTCTGGAGAAAGCTTGGGCCAGTCATCGCACGGCCATCCATGTTCGGTCATGTCCGGATAGACACCCGGCGCAAGTTGGTAGGCCGACAAGCGATGTCGTTTCGTGTCGACGCCTTGCAATCTGAAAATCTCGGCGACGATATCGAGAAGCGTATCCGTGTGCGAATGCTCTGATGGATGCTTCAGGGTGGCATTAAAAAACACTGCCCTGAGGTCGGAAAAGTCTGCGGTTGAGGTCTCACATATTGCCTTTTGTTGCTCGCTCAGCATGTTCTTCTCTCTTGGTTGATCCGCATTGGCGATGCTTGTCCAGATAGCAAAGCTGGGGCACAGATTCTGCCACAAAGGTGATATGTGAACTTCGGTTGGGCCCTTTTGCACGAGCAGGGGAGAGCGATTCCGCCCAGCCAAGCATCCGCGCTGCGAGCTATCATTCGGTAGCACCACCCCCAAAGGGGGTCGCGTTGCCTGCCATGCGACCTTGGCATTAACGCGACCCCGACCGGCGGCAAGGTGGTGCGGGGAAAGCCGCCGGCTCAACAAGGTGTTCGTTGGTAATCAGTTCCCGGTTACACCTTGGGCGTCCACTCCCGCGCAGCAAATGCGGGGTCAAGCTCAGTGTGGAAGATGTGGTTGGAATAATTCGAGATCACTTTGGCGCTGATCGCCAGGATGATGCCGAGGATCTGCTTTTCGGAGTAGCCAGCGTCAAGAAAATCCTTCGCCTGTTGCGGTGATGGATTGCCGCGGGACCCTGTCATCACATGCGCAAATTTTCGCAACGCCTCAAGTTTCGGATCATTGATGGGATGGCCGTCGCGGATCGCATCGGTCACGTCGGTGGGCACCTTTGACATTTTGTCGGCAACGAAACTATGGGCTGCAACGCAGTAATGACACCCGTTGAACCGACTGATCGCAAGCAGCACAACTTCCTGTTCGATCGGTGTAAACCCGCTCTCGGATCGAAACAAAGCATAGCTGTGATTGTAGCTATCGAGCAACGCAGGCAAATTCACCATGGCACGATACATGTTAGGCAGCATACCCGTCTTTGCCTCAGCCTGCGTCAGCGGTGCGCTGATTGCAGGATCAGGATCACTCTTTTCGCGAAGCGGAAGGCTCGTCTTGAAAACGTCTGACATTTTATTTCCTTTCATAGGTTTTGGACGAAAGACAATGTAGTTCGGAATGAACGTTCCATACGGGGCAAAAAAAAGGCCAAGTCAGATAAGCGATTTCAAAACGCCGTCACGGATCGTGATAAGGGCTTCTGCATTTGGCCGACTGCGTATCATCACCAGCATGCCAAGCATGGACGCAAGTGCTTGGTGTGCGAGAGCGCTTGCATCGCGGTCTGCGGCAAATATGCCTGCTTCCTGCCCTGTGCGGATCGATTTGCGAAAGAAAGCTTCAATGTCGTCTTGCGCCGCATTGACGATCGTCGCGATTTCCTCATCGTGTGCCGCTAGTTCCAAGGCGGTGTTGACGATAAAGCACCCCCAATTGCCATGCGGAATGCTAGTCTGATCAATAAACCGATCGAAAATGGTTGAGATTGCCATTGCAGGTGACGCGGACTGATCAATCTGGGCAAGCATGCGCCGACGCACGTCGACGTCGTATTTTTTGAGTGCACCGATGAACAATGCCCGTTTGTCACCGTAAGTCGCGTAGATGCTGGCGCGATTTATCCCGGTGGCCTGCACAAGATCTTGCATCGACGTGGCCTCATAGCCATGGGCCCAGAAGACCTGCATGGCGCGAGCCAGGGTAGCATCGACATCAAAGCTTTTTTCCCACGGCATATCGTTGATGTATGCAGTTTGGAACGATCGGTCAAGACGAGAGTGTGCGCAGTGGTTTGAGGCTAGGTGCGCGGGAATGACTTGCGAGCGAGTAAAGTGCGCTGGATCACTGTTGCGAGGCAGAGCATTGCATAGCCGATCGCGATTGCTGGGAACTGGCCGGGCCACAGGCACATGGCAATGAAGGCCGCTATGGTCTCTGTCCCTTCGGCAAGACCGGTCGAATAGAATATGCTCTTGGTTCCATGTGCTGCGGTCTCCTGGCCGCGCTTTGCCGCAATGGCTGCAAAAGCGAGAAAACTTGCGCATGTCAGGGTAAAGCTGGCGACTAATAAAAGTGCAGGAGCAGTGTTGGCAGTAGCCGCCAATCCGAAAGCTACCGGCACAGAAACGTAAAACACAAAGTCGGCCAACGTATCGAGATAGCCGCCAAAGTCACTAATCCCACTGGCTCTGGCGACAGCACCGTCGAGGCCGTCAAGCAGACGGTTGATCACGATAAGTCCGAGGCCGGCTAGAAAATGGCCATGCGCTATGGCGATGGCAGCCGCCAGCGCTGGGATTAGACCGAGAAGCGTTACGGTATTGGCACCAACCCCGCTGCGGGCAAGTGTACGTCCGATGGCGTTAAGTGGTGGGTCGATCAATGGGCGCAATCGGGCGTCGAACATGAGAGTCTCCTCAGGACCAAGTGACCAGGCCAATCATGGCGCCCGTCATCATTGAAACCATATTTCCGGCCAGCCAGCTCTTCATGCCAAGCTGTGCGACCATGGCTTTTCGTTCAGGTGCCAGGGTGGAGATGGTCGACACGATCAGTCCCACCGAAGCCAGGTTAGCGACGCCGCACAGCGCATAGGTCACAATTAGCACGCTGCGGGAGTCCAGCGTACCTTTCGGCAGCGCTGCGAGGTCAAGATAGGCGACGTATTCGTTGAGAATAGCCTTGGTTCCCATCAAGCTCCCTGCCGCAGGAGCCTGGTCCCACGGTATGCCGACTGCCCACATGGCCGGTGATAGCAGCCAGCCCAGCATTCGGCGCAGCGTCAGCGGCGCGCCTTCTACTACCGGGAGCAGCGCTAAAACTTGATCAACGAGGTTCACCAGCGCAAAGACCGTGATGATGATGCCAATGACAGCCATGACCAGTGTGACGCCGTCCATCGTTCCTCGGATGACGGCATCCATGCTGCTGTCATAGTGCAGATCAGGCTCTGCTTGGGCAGTGGTTTGTGTACCGTCGCCCGGCACCATCAAACGCGCTACGAGGATTGCAGCGGGTAAAGAAATAAGCGAAGCGACGATCATGTGGCCGACTGCGTTGGGCACAGTTTTTGATAGCGTAGTCGCATATAGCACCAGGATTGCGCCTGATATTGTCGCCATGATCAGCACCATGATCATGAACATGTCGGATCGGGACATCTTTCCAAACCATGCGCGGAGCACCAGCGGGCTTTCGACCACGCCGAGGAAGATTGTCGCGCCGCCGCCAAGCCCCACTACCCCGCTGACGCCAAGTGTGCGCTGCAAAGCCCACGAAAGCCCACGCACAGCCAGTCGCAGTGCGCCCCAATGCCAAAGGAGCGCAGAAATCGCTGAAAACACAATAATCAGAGGAAGAATCTGGAATGCCACGACAACCGGGGCCTCTGCGCCCGGCTTTAGCAGAAATGGGATCGGTGCGCCGCCGGTGTAGCCGAACATATAGGAAGAGCCGACAAGCGTCGCTGCTTCAACGGCCGATACCGCCCTGTTGGCATAGCTGACCAGCGTCCAGACGAACGGAACCCGCGTTACCACCAAAGCGATGGTGAGTTGCAGCAGCATGGCACCAGCCATCCAACGCCAACCTGGTCGGGTGTTCCGATCTTCCGACAACGCCCAGGCAAGTAACAGGATAGCGGCAATGCCGATCAGCCCTTGGAAGTTCTGCAAAGCTGGCATCCCGTTCGGATCTCCTTGAAACGTGCGCTATTTCAGAATTTATAAGCCAAGCCGAATTGGAACTGGCGTGGCGGACCAGCGTTTCGCTGCACGAAAGGTGTACCGCCGCCGAACTGCAACTGATTGGACGTGGTCGCCGCGTTAGCAAAGCCGGACTCGTTATTTGTGTTCAAGACATTGAACACGTCGGCGCTGAGTTCGAACCTGCCGCCAAATCCGGGAATCGCGTATCGCACGCCCAGATCGACCGTGGTCGACCAGGGCAGGCGCGCGGAATTGCGCGCCGCGCCCGGATAGCGGTCGGAGTTGCCGACGAAGTTCTCGCCGAAGGACGCACCGTCGCCATTGAGGTCCTGCGTGCCGAAGATGCGGGCATCGGGAACGAGGTTCACCGGCTGCCCCGACTGGAACAGGCCAGCAGCGCTCAACGTCAGGCCATCCAGCGGGTAGAGATAGCCGACCGCCGAAATCACATGGCGGCGATCGTTGGCGGACGGTCCCCATTCGGTGCTGAAGTTGTTCGAGTTGGCAGCACGGAAGTTGATATCGTCTGTATCGTTGGTGAGCTTGGAGAGGGTATAGCTCAGCCGAAATGCATAGTTGTCGCTCCCACGCGACTTGTTCACTTGCAGGATCAGGGCTTTGTATTCGGACTCGCCTCCAGTCTCGGAGATCGTGATCTGCCTGGCGCCGCCGGGCACAAGAACAACAGGGCGCGTCGCGTCGGCATCGGCTACCGAACGCACGAAACCGAGGCTTTGCGCGAGCGCGAAGCGGGCTGCGTTGTCCGACTGGCCCTGGAGCAGCGCGACATTCTCCGCGGTCAGGTTCGCGAGGTTCGGGGTAAACGGCGCAGGTGCGTTGAGATCGCGCAGCCGCACTAGATTGTGTGACCGGCTGTAGATGAGGTCGGCCGAGAGCGTGAGCGTATCGCTGGCCTGGAACTGGTAGCCCCCGCTTAGTTGCAGGCTCCACGGGCTCTGGTAGCCTGCAGGATTGAGGATACGCCCTTCGCCCAGCGTGGCCGTGTCGCGCAAGGCCTGGACCTGTCCCGGTGTAGGGCATGTCGCTACCGTCGCGCAGCTTGGCGAGACAGTCAGATTGCCATCGAACGTTATCTGCGACAGGTCCGTGTCCGCAGGTATTATACCCAGCGACTGAAGCTGGCCCAACTGGGCAAGGAACCCTGGCGAGGTCGTGTTGCGCTGGAGTGCGTCCGAGATGACGGCGTAGGAGAGCTTGCCGTAGAACAATCCCGCCCCGAACCGCAGCGTGGACCGCGCATCCGGGCGATAGTTGAGCGAAAAGCGCGGGGCGATATTATCATAGTCACCGCCTTTTCCGCCCTTCGCGGTCAGACTGTCGTAGTCCCAGCGTAGTCCCAGCGTCGCAGTCAGCTTGGGGCTGAGCTGCCATTCATCCTCGATGTAGAAGGCGAGTTGGGTCTGCCCGGTGCCGAAGCTCTGCGGGCGCAACTCGACCGAATAGTTGGCGACTGCCGGATTGAGCGCGAGGACATCCTGTGCCGTTAGCCCCAGTCCCTTGCTGCCTGTGGCCAGGCCTGCGAGCTGCCCCGCGGTCAGATCGACTGTGAAGTTGCCATCCGGATTGCCTCCGCCCAGCAGGGCGAAGTCCGAGCGGATCAGATCGGTGCCCAGGCTCAGTTTGTGGCTGCCGAGCTTGCGCTGGAGACGGTGCGTTGTCTGCCAGGTCTCTTCGAGATCGTTGAAGACGAAGCCCGGATGTCCGACGACGCCCACCGTCAACCCACTCGGATCGCGGATCACGACTTGCGGCCCGGCAGGCCCCTTGGGCTTGCCGTAATCCCAGCGGAAACGGCTGAACTGAACCGCGCCGTCGTAACTCCACTCGTCGCCCGAATAGCTCGCGGTCGCTGCGACAAGTGTTGAGAACCGGTCCTGGTCCGATCCCGCCGAAGGGAAGGTCACGTTGCCGCCGCCGAGCCCGCCGCCGGGCCTATCGATCGTGACGCGGCCGAAGTTGGCGCGCAGGCCCAGCGTCCAGTCCTCCGTCAAGCGATGATCGAGCCGGATCGAGCCGAGATAGAACGTGTTGTTTCCGGTGACATTGGCCACGGTGCCCAGAGCAGGAGCATCGACGATCTGGAGATTGCGGTCGCGGGTGTATTCGAAGTTGGCGTAGAAGAAGGTCTTGTCGCGCACCAGAGGCCCGCCAATGGCAGCGCCCGCCTGGTAGCGCTCGAAGCTCTCGCCCACCGCGTTGCCTGACAGGTCCCGGCGCGGAAACGGCGACTGTGCATCGAGCGGGCGGCCCGGTCGCACCAGCGCATAGACTTCGCCGTGATAGTCGTTGGTGCCCGAGGGCGAGGTGTAATTGACGATGCCGTTGGCGGTGCGCCCGTAGGCGACCGAATAGGAGTTCGCGAGCACCGTCACTTCGCGGGTGAAGCCCAGCGGAACCGGAAACTTGAGGCCGCCGAGGAAGTTCTCGTTGTTGTCGAGCCCGTCGAGCAGATAATTGGTATCGAGTCCGTTCGATCCATTGATCGAGATCGAGGGTGCCTCGGGAAAGAAGCCGGTCGATGCCACCACATTGGGCAGGCGGACGAGCGAGCCCAGCACGTCGCGGCCCTCGATCGGCAATGCTGCCAGTTCCTCCCGGCCTAGCGATGCGGAAACCTCTGCATTGACCGTGTTCAGTCTGGTTATCCTGCGCGCACCAGTGACGACGATGGTCTCCGCGCCCACCGGCGACAGGCGCAGAGTAACGCTGCTCGTGAAGTTCGCGCGCAGCGTGACGCTCGCCTGCTGGCCGCTTTCATATGCGCCTCCTGCCAGCGTGGTGACACGATAAGTCCCTGCAGTGGTCAGGCCTTCGATACGGACGAAGCCTTGCTCGTCGGAACGCACATTGCGGGAAAATCCGATGCCCTCGTTCTCGACTCTCACCTCGACATTGGCGGCGGGATGGCCAGTCGCAGCGTCTACCAGCGCGATCTGGATACCAGCCTGCTGGGCCTGCGCGGGAGTGGCGAGGGCAGCGACAACAATAACACTCGCGGAAAGGAATAGGCGGGAGGGAAGCAAGCAGGTTCTCCACATTCAGGATCAGGCAAAATCTCCGCAGAAAACTCGCGGGACAGGTCTATGCAGGCTTTGTCGCCGATTGGGATACAAAGCTTACAAAGGGCCTGAATCTTGGGGCGGCGTTGCGATTCTCTCTGGGCGCAATCGCTTCATCCGTCCCCTGAGGTGGTGTCCAGGGCTCCGAGTTTTGGGTGCAGCATTGGCCACGATGCTTGTGCCTGATGACAGCGGCACCTCGAGAAATGCGGTGCGCATCAGGAGGAAAGGTTGGCACTCGACGTCAAGTGCTGTGCGAGCAATGACAGAAACATCCAGTCAGGAATCGATGCTCCCGTCGAGCTCACCGGCATGGCCCCGTGCCAGGTTTAGGGCCCCAATGTAACCGATCGCCGGTGTTCTGCGAAATCAGTTGCAAGGGGTGCCCGTTGGAGTTCCGAACATGAAAATCGCCAGCATCGTTGACCGCAAGGGTAGCCTCGTCATATCCGTTCCCGAAACGGTATTGCTCGGTAAAGCGATGGAGACCATGTTCCATAGCAACATCGGGTCGGTTGTGGTGCTGGATCGCGTCGTAGGCTCCGTAATTGGCATTATTTCTCAACAGGAGCTTGTTGCCGCAGCCGTTGCACGGGGCGGCGAAGCTATGCAATTGCCGGTACATTTGTTCATGCGTAAGCCGGTTCTGGTCTGCAATTGTCAGGACGACGCTGCCACGGTGATGGGCGCGATGACGCTGGAAAGAAGCCGGCATGCCGTCGTGCTGACCCAAGGATCGACCTTGGCAGGGCTCGTGTCGCTGGGTGATTTGGTTGCTGCCCTGCTGGAAGAAGCTCAGCTGGAAGTCGGTGTGTTGCGCGATATGGCCCGATCGCGATTGATGGCATCCTTGGGGTGAGCGGTAGTATTCTGCTCGCCATCGGGCGATTGCTGGCTAGCTATCTGACCGGGCCATCACGAGCGCCCAATTCTAATGCACCAACGGACGAGACTGCGCTCGCACAAACCATCAGGCCCGGAGACATTCTGCTTGTTGACGGCAAGCAGCGGATCAGCACCGCGATCAAATATCTCACCCAGTCCACCTGGTCGCATGCTGCGCTCTGCATCGAGGCGACTGGCGACGCATCGGGCGAGCCAACACGCTTCGTCGAGGCAGACGCCGTCGAGGGAGTTCGCATCGTCTCGGTCGCTGAGTTCGCGGGGCTGCATACCCGTATATGCCGCCCTGTTGGCCTCAGCGAACCCGAAATCCACTCGGTCATCGACTTTGCCCTCGCCCACGTCGGCGATGCATACGATCTCGCCAACGTCGTCGATCTTGCCCGCTACCTGTGCCCGACGCCTCCCGTGCCGTCAGGCTGGCGTCGGCGAATGATCGCGCTTGGCAGCGGCGAGCCGACCAAGGCAATCTGCTCGACGCTGGTCGCGCAGGCGTTTCAATCTATCCGCTATCCGATCCTGCCGGAAATCACCCGGGAACTGATGGACGACCCGGAATGCCAGGGCTGCGTGCGCGACATCCTGCATATCCGCCACCACAGCCTGTTCACGCCGCGGGACTTTGACGTCTCGCCATTTTTCGAGGTGGTGAAGCCCACTCTAGCGGCAGGCTTCGATTTCCGGGCCCTGAATTGGCATGAACCGCCAGGCCACAACATCGTCGCCCAATCTGGCATCCTCCCGGAAGCCTGACCGGATTAAATGCAAGCACTCATCCGCGAGCGCGCTTTGCGTCGAGCGACAGCGCGTCTTCATCGCGAAAGGCAATCAGCACCAATGTTGCGGCTGCGACTGTCAATGACGGGAAAAACAGAATCTGGCTGCTTCCTTTCTCGAGCAACCAAAGCCCCAGCGGATCGAGCAGGTATTTCCAGATCGACAACGCGCCGGTGACGAGGATCACAGCCTGCGCGGGGTAAACAACGCGGCGAAACAGGCCGAGGACGGTCAGAATACCGACCAAGAAAAGCGCGATGCCCCAAATCAGTTGAATCGTCCCGCTCGCGCCGAGCCCGTCGTAGTATTTCGAACTGACACCCGCACCCATTGCAGGATTCAGCAGCCGGACAAGGCCCCAGATTACCATAAGCAATCCTGTTCCGGCTCGCAGCAGCAGCAAGGATATGGCTTTCATCTCAACTCTCCACTGAACCGTGTCGGCAATGATCGTGCAGCGAGACCGGGGCCGGCAATCGCCGACCCCGGCCCCGTCAGGCTATCAGCAACACGGCAGGCCGCAACAAGCGACCAGCACGCAGCAGGCTTCGTTGAATGCAGCTGGGCTTGCCGCGAAGGCGACGCCGGGTGCAAACATAGCCGATACAGCCAGGATCTTGGTAATAAGCTTCATGTCAGTTCTCCAGATACAGATTGTGATGAAAGTGGACGTTCTTCCAACCGAGGAGGCGGTGGAATCGGCTTTCCGGAGATTGAGGTGAGTGTTTGCGCTAATCGGCTGCCTGACATTTCGATTTGCCGCACGTGGACAAGTTCAGGGGAAACCGGAACGACCGCAGCCGAACAAATGCGGTCGCAGGCAGCCAGCGTCGGGTCGCAAGCGCCGGCTTGTTCCTCGCAGCATTCTGAGCAAGAAGCATCCACCGAATGATCTGCAGCGGATGCTGCCAGCAAACCAGGCAATAGACTGACAATCGCCAGAATCAACGTCAGAATCGGGAGTGGAGTTCGCCTCATACGTCCATGTTCGTTAAAAACGCTGCTCCTGTTACAATAGCCATCCACAAAAGCTCACCCCCGCCGCCAGCGGTGATAGCGCTCGACCACCTGCAAAAGCCGCTCGGGCGTGTGCTTCTTCTTCCATTCACCGGCAGCATATTTGTTGGCCTCGGCCATGGTCGGGTAGGTATGGATCGTCGCCATGATCTTGTTTAGACCAAGACCGTGTTTCATCGCCAGCACATATTCGGCGAGAAGTTCTCCGGCATGGTCGCCGACGATGGTGACGCCAAGGATCCTGTCCTTGCCCGGGGGCGTGAGGACCTTGACAAAGCCCGTTGTCGCACTGTCCGCGATGGCGCGGTCGAGTTCGTGCATCGGGAAGATGGTGACTTCGCAGGAGATGCCCCGTTCGCCTGCTTCCTGTTCGTTCAGGCCCACGCGCGCGACCTCAGGATCGATGAAGGTCGTCCACGGAATGACGCGGTAGTCGGCTTTGAAGCGTTTGAACTGGCCAAACAGAGCATTCACGCTGGCGAACCATGCCTGATGGGCGGCCGTATGCGTGAACTGATAGGGGCCGGCCACGTCGCCTGCGGCGTAGATATTGGGATAGATCGTCGCGAGATATTCGTCTGTCACGACAGTCTTTTGCGTTTCGATGCCAAGCTCTTCGAGTCCGTAGCCCGAAAGCCTGGCCTTGCGCCCGACCGCCACGATCAGGGCATCGAAATCGATGACCTTTTGATGGCCTTCACCAGATACGATAAGGTGCTTATCCTGCCCGTTTTCCACCCGGATCGCTTCATGGCCGGTCAGCACGGTCACGCCTGAGGCTTCCTGCGCGGCGCGGGCGAGTTCGGATACGTCATGATCCTCGCGCGGGAGCAGCCGCGTCCCCCGCTCGACCTGCGTCACCTGTGCTCCAAGCCGGGCAAAGGCCTGGGCCAGTTCAGACCCGATCGGACCACCACCGAGTACCACTATTCGCCTCGGGATTTCGTCCAGACGCGCGAACTCGTCCCACAATGTATCGCTGGTGAGATAGTCCGATTCTGCCAGCCCCGGCAGATCGGGCACAAGCGGCTCAGCCCCGGCTGCGATGACGATCGAACGCGTGGTCAAGCGCTGTGCAGTTCCATCGTTGCGCGCGATCTCGACCGTCCAGGGGTCGACGATCCGGGCATAGCCCTGAACCACGTCAACCCCGAGGCCTGTGTAACGCTCGACGCTGTCGTGCGGTTCGACGGCAGCGATCACATCATGGATGCGGCCCATCACCGCCTTGAAGCTGAAGCGCGGGTCGGAGGCTTCCAGCCCGTACCGGTCGGCATGGCGCATCTGCTCGGCGATGCGCGCGGATTTGATCAAAGCTTTGGACGGTACGCAGCCATAGTTGAGGCAATCGCCGCCCATCTTCGAGGCTTCGACCAGCGTAACCTTGGCGCGGACTGTCGCACCGATCAGTGAAGACACGAGCCCCGCAGCACCGGCGCCAATCACCACGAGATTACGATCAAAGCGCCTTGGCCTCTGCCAGCGTGCGTAAACCCGGCGGCGCACTATCGCGGCTTTGATCCACTTCCCCAGCCAGGGCAGAAGACCCAAAGCCGCGAAGGAAGCAAGCAGGCCTGGCGATGCAATGTCACCGAGCGTCTCGATCCGCGCGAGCTGCGTGCCCGCGTTTACATAGACGACGGTGCCCAGCAACATGCCGACTTGGCTCACCCAATAATAGGTCCAGGTCCGGATCGGCGTCAGCCCCATCAACAGATTGACCGCGAAAAACGGGAAGACCGGAACAAGCCGCAGCGAGAACAGGTAGAACGCCCCGTCGCGGGCGACACCATCGTTCACCGGCTTAAGGCGCGTCCCGAAACGCGCCTGCACAGCATCATGGAACAGGTAGCGAGACGCGAGGAACGCCAGGGTCGCCCCGATCGATGAAGCAAAGGAGACCAGGACCGTGCCGGTAGCCACGCCGAAGACTGCGCCAGCAGCCAAGGTCAGGATCACGGCACCGGGCACGGAAAGCGCGGTCAGCACAACATAAACGAGGAAGAAGATCGCCAGAACCTGTAGCGGGTTTGCCTGGTAGAACCCGTCAATGGTCGATTGCTGCGCCTTCAGCGCATCGAGGGTAAGGTACTGCCCGAGATCAAGCAGGAACCAGGCGGCAAGGCCAAGCAGAAGCAGCCCGGCAACGGCAGTGCGTTTCAACAGATCGCTCCTTGGCTAGATAGCTGTTGGCCGTTTGTCGGTCCAAGGCCCGGTGTTCTTACACATCC
>NZ_JBGTFM010000044.1:0-1615 GCF_041747255.1 Blastomonas sp.
GTGCTCGCTGCTGCAGTGCAGGCGCAGCTTATCCAGGCATCGACCGCGCAATTCTGGCAGATTGTGACCGCCATCGGCCTCACGATCACGCCGCTGTTGGCCAAGCTGGGCCACTCCATCGCCCGCCAGCTGGAAATGCGCGCCAGCGATGCCGCGCCCATCGATCAGTCGGATATCGCCAATGATCGCACCGTTATTTTTGGCTATGGCCGGGTGGGCGAGATTATCGCCGATATGCTCAAGGCCCATGACCAGCCTTTCGTGGCGGTGGAATCGAATGTCGATGTGGTGATGGCGGCGCGGCGACGGGGCGTGCCGATCATTTACGGTGATGTCGCGCGGTCCGAACTGCTCGACCGGATGCGGCTTGGCCATGCCCGCGCGCTCATCCTGACGATGGACGATCCGGTGCTGGCGGTGCAGATCGTGCGCCGGGTGCATGGCTGGGTGCCCGAACTCACCATCATCGCGCGCGCGCGTGACAGCTCACATGCGGCGGAACTCTATCGTGCAGGCGCTACGCTGGCGGTTCCTGAGGCGCTGGAAAGCTCGCTGCAACTGTCAGAAGCGCTGCTCGTTGATCTGGGTGTGGCGATGGGTCACGTCATCGCCTCGATCCACGACAAGCGCGACAAGATGCGCAGGCAGATCATGAAGGAAGGCGAGCTCGACGAGAAACCAGCGCTTAAATCGGGCGAGACGGCGGTCAGCTGACGAGGAAGATCAGCCCAGGGCCGCCTGTTTTTCCTCAGCCAGCCGGTCCAGCTCAGCGCGGCTCTTCTTTTCTGACGCGGATTTGAGCTGACCGCACGCGGCCATGATGTCGCGGCCGCGCGGGGTGCGCACCGGCGCGCTGATGCCGCCTTCAAACACGATGTTGGAAAAGCGCGTGATCCGCTCCGGGGCAGAGCATTCATAGATTGCGCCGGGCCAGGGGTTGAACGGGATCAGGTTCACCTTGGCGGGCAGGTCATAAAATTTGAGCAGCCGCACCAGCTCGCGCGCATCCTCGTCGCTGTCGTTCTTGTCCTTGAGCATCACATATTCGAAAGTAATGCGCCGCGCGTTGCTGGCACCGGGATAATCTGAACACGCCTGCAGCAGGTCTTCCAGCCCGTATTTGCGGTTGATCGGTACGATCTCGTCGCGCACCTCTTTGGTCACCGCGTGCAGCGAGACCGCAAGGTTAACCCCGATTTCCTCGCCGCAGCGCGCCATCATCGGCACCACGCCGCTGGTCGACAGCGTGATCCGCCGTTTGGAGAGGGCCAAGCCATCGCCGTGCATCACGATTTTGAGCGCGTCGCGGACATTATCAAAATTGTAGAGCGGCTCGCCCATGCCCATCATCACGATGTTGGTCAAAAGACGCCCGTCGGAGGTGTACGCAGCGGCGTCTTCCTCGTGCTCCAGCTGGTCCATTGCACCCTTCGGCCATTCGCCGAGCGCATCGCGCGCCAGCATCACCTGGCCGACGATCTCGCCCGGCGTCAGGTTGCGCACCAGCCGCATCGTGCCGGTGTGGCAGAAGCGGCAGTTGAGCGTGCAGCCGATCTGGCTGGAGACACACAAGGTGCCGCGATCTGCATCGGGGATGAAAACCATCTCGTAGTCC
>NZ_JBGTFM010000045.1:0-3741 GCF_041747255.1 Blastomonas sp.
CAACTCTGGAAAGCTGGGCGGCGGCGCTTTCGCTCGCGGGCGCGGCAACAGCCGGGCTGCCGATGGACCGCGCCTCGGGTGTGGAGCGGGTGCTGGCCGCGCGCTATCGCGATGCCAAAAAGCAAGTGATCGGGCTCGAGACGGCTGCGCAGCAGTTCAGCTATTTCGATCAGTTGCCCGAGCCGGACCAGCGCGCCATGCTGGCCAGCGTCATCGCGGATGCCGACAATGCGCCTGCTGCATACCGCGACATGGTCACCGCATGGCTCGCCGGAGACACCGACCGGCTGTCGGCAGCGGCCAATCGCGGACTTCTGGAACGCGAAAACATTCGCAGCGCGATCCTGATCGCGCGCAACCGGGACTGGGCCGATCAGATCACCGATATGCTGGCAAGTGGCGGAAAGCCATTCGTTGCAGTCGGCGCGGCGCACCTCGCAGGGCCCGACAGCGTCCAGGCATTGCTTGAGGCACGCGGGTTGACCGTCACCCGGATGCAATAGCTGCCGCTGAGTCTACGCGGCTGAAACCCGCGAAAATCCGCGCTTGCTTTTGGCCAGTGCCACCCGTATAGGCCGCGCTTCCTTGCGTCATGGTCATCCCTGGAGGCGTGGCGGGGGATTGAACGACCACCTACATTTGGAGACCGACCATGAGCGATGCGCTTACCCTGTCGGCCCAGCAGCGTGATCGGGCAGGCAAGGGAGCCTCCCGTGCACTCCGCCGCGAAGGCCGTGTTCCCGCCGTAATTTACGGCGACAACAAAGACCCGCAAACCATCCATGTCGCCGAGCGCGATCTGGCCAAGTTGCTGGGCACCGGACATTTCATGAATTCGATCGTCGAGGTCGAACTGGACGGAAAATCAACGATCACCCTTCCCAAGGACGTTGCTTTCCACCCGGTTTCTGACCGTCCGCTGCATGTCGATTTCCTGCGCATCACCAAGGGTGCGACGGTTGAAGTCTCAGTGCCGGTCGCGTTCATCAACGAAGAAGCTTCACCCGGCCTCAAGCGTGGCGGCGTGCTCAACGTTGTGCGTCACGAGCTTGAACTGGTGTGCGATGCAACCAAGATCCCTGACGAAATCGAGGTCGATGTCACTGGCGCGGAAATCGGTGACTCGATCCACATCTCGGCAGTGAAATTGCCCGTTGGTAGCGAGTCGGCGATCACAGATCGCGACTTCACCATTGCAACCATCGTGGCTCCGTCGGCGCTCAAGTCGAGCGACGGTGACGCCACTGATGAAGCAGGCGAAGCTGAAGCCGAGTAATTCTTCTAACTCGCCCTCTCCCCTTCAGGGGAGAGGGTTGGGAGAGGGGAATGTCGAGAGGGTAGCATACTCGCCCCTCTCCCCACCCTCTCCCCTGAAGGGGAGAGGGAGTCTTTCTCGATGCAAATCTGGGTCGGCCTTGGTAATCCTGGCGCAGAATATGCGCTCAACCGGCACAATGTCGGCTTCATGGCGCTTGACGTCATCGCAGAAGCGCATGGTTTTGACGCGCCCAAGCGCCGCTTTCAGGGCTGGGCTATCGAGGCGCGACTGGGTACTGAGAAGCTGCTGTTGCTCAAACCTGCCACCTTCATGAACAAATCCGGCCAGGCGATTGGCGAGGCAATGCGCTTCTTCAAGCTCGAACCGCAGGACGTCACCGTCTTTCACGACGAACTCGACCTCGCGCCGTTCAAGGTGAAGGTCAAACGCGGTGGCGGCACCGCCGGACACAATGGCCTGCGCTCCACCGACCAACACATCGGCCCCGATTTTCGCCGGGTGCGCATCGGCATCGGCCACCCGGGTAACAAAGACCGGGTCAACGGCCATGTGCTCGGCAACTATCACAAGACCGAATTCGACGACCTTGCCGACATGCTGGGCGCTATCGCCGCCGAAGCCGCATGGCTGGCGCGCGACGATGACGCGCGCTTCATGAACGATGTGGCGCTGCGGCTGCAACCGTGATTGTGCAAGTGCCAATGCCTGTCGGTCGAACGCCTGCCCAGTTCGCCATTGCTTCGCTCTTGGCCATCGCGCTCGGCGCTGTCGCCATGAATGGACACGATATTCCGCCATCGCGTTGGATCATCAACCTGGTCGGCTGGGCAATCGGCGGATCGCTGGCGTTTGGGCTGACCCGCTTCAACGCAACGCAGACCAAGCTCCGGGTGATCGCAGTGGCTGGCGCGATGTTAGTTGCCGCAAGCTTGACTGGCCCAGCACAATCCGGCGTGCATCGCTGGCTTGCCATCGGCCCGCTGACCATCAATGCCGCAGCCCTCGCCCTGCCCGCTGTGGTTGCAGCCATCGCCTGCCTACCCAAAGCCGATCTGGTTGGGCTGGGCAGCATTGGAGCAATCGCACTGGTTCTGGTGCTGCAGCCAGACGCTTCGCAAAGCCTCGCCTTTTCTGCTGCAATCATGGTTGCCGCCTGCTGGCGCGACGGGAGGCGGGGCGCATGGCTCGCCGCCGTACTGTCATGTCTAACGGCGGTTGCATTCTTGCGATCCGATCCGCTCCAACCCGTCGCCGAGGTCGAACAGATTTTCACGCTCGGCTGGCAGATATCACCGTTGCTGGCGATTGCGATGGCGGCAGCGCTGACTGCTACCGCGGCAAGCTACCTTTCCCATTCGGGGCGACCATCGGCAACTCGCGCACTGGCCGCATATGCTGCACTGGCGATGCTGGCGCCGCTCTATGGCTGGTTCCCGGTTCCGCTGGCTGGATCGGGGATGAGCTTTGCCATCGGGCTCTGGCTGGGTGTCGGCGTGCTTGGCTTGATGCCCCTTCCGGAAAACCCGAAAAGCGTTTGATCGCAACCACCAGCGTTGCAGCCGCTCGCGGCATTTGCAATGTTGCGTCAAAGGGTCACAATCAGGAGGACGCCCCATGCCAGATCATCCCCATCGCCGTCACATCCTTGGCGGAGCCGCGCTCGCCGGCATCGCCGCTTTTGCACCATCCGTTGCCGCACAGGCCGTTGCAAAGCCCGACCTGAAGGGCAAATCGATCCTGATCACCGGCGCAGCGACCGGATTCGGTTATCTGGGGGCGCTGCATTATGCCCGGTCCGGGGCGAAGGTGTTTGCCACGATGCGCAACATCCCCCGCCCGCAGGCAGTTGAACTGCGCACCATCGCAGCTGACGAAAAGCTCGACATTACAGTCATCGAGATCGATGTATTGTCGGATGAACTGGTTGCATCGGGTGTCGCCCAGGCAGAAAAGCTGGCGGGCGGCGCGCTTGATGTCATCATCAACAACGCCGGCATCGGCATTACCGGCCCGGTCGAGGTGCAAGACATGGAGGCGACCCGGCTGATCTTCGACACCAATGTCTTCGGTTTCCAGCGGGTGGCCCGCGCCGCACTGCCCGCGATGCGCGCCGCCAAGCGTGGGCTGATCTTTAACATCTCCTCGCAGCTGGGCCGGGTGATCGTGCCCAACGGCGGACATTATTCAGCCACCAAGTTCGCGCTTGAGGCGATGAGCGAGCAGATGGCCTATGAACTCGTGCCGCACGGCATCGATGTCACGGTCATCCAGCCGGGTGGCTACCCGACCGATGTCTGGCGCAACCGCAACATCTACACCGGCGCGCTGAAGGAGCGGATCGACGCCGACCGCGCCGCCGCGTACCCTGCAGTGGTCGCGCGCATGGGCACCGAGGATGGCAGCGGCCGGTCTGCGGACCCGATGGACGTGCCGCGCGCCATCGCCGAGATCATCGCCATGCC
>NZ_JBGTFM010000046.1:0-3957 GCF_041747255.1 Blastomonas sp.
TTCGTGCTGCGACAGGTGCAGAAGGGCGGCGGCGCTTCGGGCGCGATGGGTTTTGGTAAGTCCAAGGCCAAGCTGCTTACCGAAAAGTCTGGCAAGGTGACCTTTCAGGATGTTGCCGGCATTGATGAGGCGCGCGAGGAACTACAGGAGATCGTGGAATTCCTGCGTGATCCCAGCAAGTTTGCACGGCTCGGCGGCCAGATTCCAAAGGGCGCGCTGCTGGTCGGTTCGCCCGGTACCGGCAAGACCTTGCTCGCCCGCGCGATCGCGGGTGAGGCAGGCGTGCCGTTTTTCACCATCTCGGGCTCTGACTTTGTCGAAATGTTCGTCGGCGTCGGTGCCAGCCGCGTGCGCGACATGTTTGAACAGGCCAAGAAGAATGCGCCGTGCATCGTCTTTATCGACGAAATCGATGCGGTCGGTCGTCACCGTGGCAGCGGGCTCGGCAATTCGAACGACGAGCGTGAGCAGACGCTGAATCAGCTGCTGGTCGAAATGGACGGTTTCGAGGCCAACGAGGGCATCATCATCATCGCGGCGACCAACCGCCCCGATGTGCTTGACCCTGCGCTGCTGCGTCCGGGCCGCTTCGACCGTCAGGTTGTGGTTCCAGTGCCTGACATCGAGGGTCGCGAGAAGATATTGCAGGTGCATATGAAGAAGGTGCCGCTGGCGCCCGATGTGAACGCGCGCACGATTGCTCGCGGTACCCCAGGTTTTTCGGGTGCTGACCTTGCCAACCTGGTCAACGAGGCGGCATTGCTCGCGGCACGTCGCGGCAAGCGTCTGGTGGCGATGGACGAGTTCGAGGCCGCCAAGGACAAGGTCATGATGGGCGCCGAGCGCAAGTCAATGGTCATGACCGAGGACGAGAAGAAGATGACCGCCTACCATGAGGCCGGCCATGCCATCGTCGCGATCCACGAGGAAGCGTCTGACCCGATCCACAAGGCGACGATCATTCCGCGTGGCCGCGCGCTGGGCATGGTGATGCGTCTGCCCGAACGCGACGTCTACAGCTATCACCGCGACAAGATGTACGCCAACTTGGCCGTGTCGATGGGAGGTCGTGTCGCTGAGGAAGTGGTCTTCGGCTATGACAAGGTGTCTTCAGGCGCGAGCGGCGACATCCAGTATGCAACCAAGCTCGCGCGCGACATGGTCACCAAATGGGGCATGTCCGACGAGCTTGGCCCGCTGCAATATGAAGAGCAGTCCGAAGGGTATCTGGGCTATGGCCAGAATCAGCGGATGATGATGTCGGACGACACCGCGCGCAAGATCGATGCCGAGATCCGCAAGATCGTCGATCAGGGCTATGATCGCGCAAAAGTGGTGCTGTCAGAGCATGTCGACCAGCTGCACATTCTTGCCAATGCGCTGCTCGAATATGAAACACTGAGCGGTGACGAGATCATCACGTTGGTGAACAACGGCGAGATCGACCGGCCTGATGCGACCAACACCAAGCCCGATGTCGCGCCGGGCGTTGGTGCAGTGATCCCGCGTGCAGGCAAGCGCAAGGGGCCGTTCCACGATCCCAAGCCACAAGGCGCCTGATCCATCGATCTGGTCCTGACGGGTCAAATGTTCTCGGCGGCGTTGCTGGCAGCACAGTCTGTCAGCGCGCCGCCTGAGACCGTCGCTGCGTTTTTGATCCAGGCCGAGGCTGTCATCAGCCAGTCCCAGGACACCACTCCCGATAAAGTCGACGCCGTTAGGTCTGCGATCCAGCAGGCCGCACTCGCATACCGCGCGGCGCTGGCAGAGGCTAATGCGCGAGGCGAACCGCCGACCAGTTGCCCACCCCCGCCGGGAGAAGCTCAGCTGTCGCTCAGCGATATGATCGAGGATTTCCGCACCTTCCCACAAGCCAACCGCGCAATGCCGCTCGATGCGGCATTCGCGTTTGTGATGACACTGCGGTATCCGTGTCAGGCTTCTCGGCCTTGACCCAATCCCATGATCGCGGCGACAATCCAGCGGTCTTCTGATCGCAGGATACCCCAGGCGCGGGCTGCGGCCTTGCTGTCCATAACCTCAACGCCGATACCATGACCCTCTAGGGTCGCAACGAAACGGCGCGGCGGGTGGACAAGGCCGCGTCCGGTACCGAGCAACAGGAATTCAGGCGCGGGGCACAGCGCCAGCACAGCGGTCAGCCCGGCAGCATCCAGCGCCCCGACGGGCGGCGCGTCCCAGGGCATGGCCGACAGCGGCGTCAGGATGAGCGCGCCTTCAACGCGGCGCAGACCCAGCCCATCACCATCGAGCCGGAAACCGGTGGCGGTGAACCCGGTGATCACCGGGCCGGTTGCGCGCGCGTCCTGATTGAACTCGGCCATTATCGTCGCGCCTTAAGGCTGCGCGCCATCGATGCCTTCCTTGAGCTTCGCGGCAGCGCGGTCGGCCGGGCTGCTCTCGGGGACGAAGCTGTGCGGGCCGACGCCCAGCCAGATGAGGATAGGGTTGGCCATATAGACTGATGAATAGCAGCCCACGACAACGCCCATCGTCATCGCCGCAGTAAAGCCAAAGATCACGCCGGGGCCAATCAGCAGCAACGCGAGCAACGCGATCAGCATGGTCAGCGATGTCATTACAGTGCGCGCGAGCGTCTCGTTGGTTGACAGGTCGAGCAGCGCGATCATGTCCATCTTGCGGTATTTGCGCAGGTTCTCACGCACCCGGTCGAACACCACGATGGTATCGTTGAGCGAATAGCCGATGATCGTCAGCAGCGCTGCGATGATGTTGAGGTTGAACTCGAGCTGGGTCAGCGCAAAGAAACCGAAGGTGAGCACCACATCGTGGAACAGCGCAAACAGCGCTGCGACCCCGAACTGCCATTCAAAGCGGAACCAGATATAGACCGCAATCGCGAGCATCGCGAAAACGAGCGAGTAGACGCCGGTGCTCAGCAGCTCCTGTGACACCTTGCCCGACACAGAATCGACGCCATCGATGCGTGCGCCCTGCGCGGCATATTTGGTGGTGATCATCGATGTGACGCGCTGGGTGACGGCATCAACCTCGTCCGCATTGTCGCCTGAGAGGCGCATCCGCACCGAAACCTGATTGGGTTCACCAAAGCGCTGGATGGTCGATTCGCCCAGATCGAGCGCGCCGATATCTGTACGCAACTGCCCAACCGGCGCTTCTGCAACCTTGTCGAATGTCACCTGAATCATCTGGCCGCCAACGAAATCAACGCCGAAGTTGAGACCGCGTGTGACCACCAGCACGATGGAGATGGCGATGGTGATGATGCTGATCGCCATCGCCAGCTTGCGCCAGCGCATAAAGCCGAAATTGGTCTTGTCGGGAACGAGCTTGAGGAGTTTCATGGCATCAACCCCGTTATATGTTGATTTCGCGCGGGCGCTCACGCCGCAGCCAGAGCGCCACGAACATGCGGGTCACGTAAACGGCGGTCCACACCGATGTGGCGATGCCGATTAACAGCACTACGGCAAAGCCACGCACGGGGCCTGATCCAAACAGGAACAGCAGCACCGCCGCGATGACGTTGGTGATGTTGGCATCGAAAATTGCGCGCGAGGCCTCTTTATAGCCGACCTCGATCGCCTGGATGATCCGCCTGCCATTGTTGCGTTCCTCGCGGATGCGCTCGTTGATCAGCACGTTGGCGTCAACCGCCGCGCCGACCGTCAGGATGAACCCGGCGATACCCGGCAAAGTCAGCGTCGCGTTCATCAGCGCCATGACGCCAATGATCAGGAACAGGTTCAGGATCAACGCGATGTTGGCGTAAACGCAAAAGCGGCCATAGGTGATGATCATGAAGGTGAGCACCGCAACGGTCGCCACGGCGCCCGCGAGCAGACCCAGCTCAATCGACTCTTGGCCCAGATCCGGTCCGACCGAGCGCTCTTCCACCACTTTGAGTTCGACCGGCAGCGCGCCGGATCGCAGCGAAATGGCGAGCGCATTGGC
>NZ_JBGTFM010000047.1:0-6601 GCF_041747255.1 Blastomonas sp.
ATGCCGTATTTCGCGAGCAGTTCCTTGGCCTGATATTCGTGAATGTTCATGCAGGTTCCCATGCCTTTCTGATCGGGCCGGGCGTGCGAACCAACAAGCGGTCGTGGCCTGGCCGACAAGCGGTCGATAAAGCGTTCTCGAGGGGGCTAAAGCATAGACCGAAGCCAAAAGAAACCCCGCAAAGGCGCAAGTTGCCCTGCATAATGGCCGATCAGTTGCGAACCCTGCAGATCACCCCCGATGAGGTGACCACGCCGAGGATTTCAGGATCACGCAAGCCCCGCGTCGCCTGCAGCAACGCATCGAAATCATCGGCGCGTGGCAGCTTTTGCAGGTTGCCGAGCCGTTGCAACTGGTCCAGCGTCAGCCGCCCGACCATGCGTTCAGCCATGCAGCCTGCCACCGGGGGGCTGAGCCCGACGCGCACCAACGAGTCGCGCACGCGCATTTCTGGCGTCGCACAGGCCGCCGCCAGCACGGTCATCAGCACAACCGGGGCCAGCCTCAGCGCGCGCATCTGGCTGGCCGCGGTCAACATGCCAAATCAGGCCGCATTCTTGAGGGCATTGGCGCGCTCAATCGCCTCGACGACGACCTGCCGCGCCTCGTCCGCATCGCCCCATTTGCCGACGCGCACCCATTTTTCAGCTTCCAGGTCTTTGTAATGGGTGAAGAAATGTTCGATCTGCGCGAACACAATGTCGGGCATATCCGATTTTTCACGCACATCCGTATAATAAGGGAAGGTCGCGGTATCGGGCACGCAGACGATCTTTTCATCGCCGCCATGCTCGTCCTCAAGGTTGAGCACCGCGATCGGCCGGGCACGCACCACGCAGCCGGGCATGAACGGCGAACGCGCCACGACAAGGGCATCGAGCGGGTCGCCATCGGGCGACAGCGTGTGCGGAATAAAGCCATAATTGGCCGGGTATCGCATCGGCGTGTGCAGGATGCGGTCGACGAACAGAGCGCCGGAGGCCTTGTCGAATTCATATTTCACCGGTTCACCGCCGGTGGGCACTTCGATGATCACATTGACATTGTTCGGCGCATTCTTGCCGGTGGGGATCTGGTCAATAAACATAAGAACAGCGGCTTTCTGTTGGGTGGCAACCTTTTATTAAAAGGCTGCCCCGGCAATCAGCGGGTCTGGGGCGCGAGCAGCCGGTCGAGTCCGGTTTCGCCCTCGCCCGTCTTGCGCAGCGCCGGATAGCGTAAGCCACCCGAATAGGAAAGCACGGTTTCGCGGTAACGCTTGCCGCGCTTGACCAGCAGCGGAAGCTTGCCACCGCTGGTCGCAGCGGTGATCACGGCCTTTATCTTTTCGTGCGAATAATCCGCACCATCGACCCCGGTGATGGTGTCGCCGTTGGTCAATCCTGCGTCGAACGCCGGGCTGCCCCACATGACCTGCGCGATCTTACCATCCTTTTCCACGATCAGCCCGACGCTGTGGCTGAGGTCGGCATTACCCGATGCGGCCTCACCCGATTTGATGAACGCGCTGGGCTCGGGCACATAGACCAGTTCATAGCCGCCCATCACCAGACCCTGCTTGGGCGCTTGACTGTTCACCTCAAACACATGGCGTTGGATGAAGCCCTGCCAGTCGTATGGGTGCACCGCGTTCAAAGCCGCGATCACATCTGGCAGTTCATAGGTGACAACCCCCCAGTCGCCCTCACGTCCGCCAAAGAAGCTGCGCGCGAAGTCTTGCAGAGACTTGGTGTTACCCGATTCGCGGCGGATGATCTGGTCGGCCTCAAGCCACACCAGCATGCCTTCGTTGTAATAATCCTCGCTGCGCTGCCAGCTGGCCCATGCCTTGGGGCGGCGCGCGGAGATGATCGGATCGTGCGCGGTATCGCCCATCGGCCGCCATGTGCGACCAGTACGCCGGTCGAGCGACGCGGCGATATTGGCAAATGCGTCGAGCGTGTCCTGATAGGTGAACAACCCCGAACGCGCACCCAGCACATAGCCCCAGAACTGGGTCTGCCCTTCATAGACCCATAGCAGGTCGTCGCGGCTGGACTGGCGAAAATCGGGCGCCCAGATGCCCTGCGGACGCCGGTATTTGCCGTTCCAGCTGTGGACCATCTCGTGCGGCAGCAGATTGCGCGATCCCGGCCCCTTCTCCCAATCGGTGAAATAGCCGGTGCCGACGCCGTTTTCGCTGCTTCGGTGATGTTCGATGCCGATGCCGCCCATCTCATTCGACAGCGACAGCAGGAAATCGTAACGGTCATACTGGCGTACGCCGAACAGGTGCTCGGCCTCGCGCACCAGCCGCCGGTGATGTTCGATTTGCGCCTCGGTCGCGGCCAGATGCTCGGGCGCATCGGCGACGACGTTCAGTGTCACCTTGTCTGACAGCGGCCAGCTTTTGAAATTCGCGCCGGCAAACATCGGGCTGTCGACCAGGGTATCGAAATCGACGCGTTCATAGCTGATCTTCGCGCCCGCCGTGCGCTTGGCCCGCATCGCGCTGCCCGCCTGCCAGCCTGCGGGCCAAGTGACCGAGGCATCGACCGGGATGTTGCGGGTGAAATAGCCCGCCGGATAGAGCGCGACATTGTGCCAGCGCAGGTTCATCATGGCTGGTGCGATTACGATCCGGCCCTGGTTGGACGCGGTGGGGCTGACGAACTGGAAGCTTGCGACCACGTTCTGCGCATTGGCGGGCACGTTGACGTGGAATGCGTTCACATCAAGCGAATCGCGCTGCCAGGTGAGCGGCTTGCCGCCTGCCGCGAAGGTGATGCCGACCAGCTTTTCAATCTCGCCGCGCGGCGCGTGGTTGCCGGGCAGCCATTCGGGATACAGCAAGGTGAAGCGCCCCGCGCTGCGCGCTTCGGCGGGCACCGGGATCGTCTGCTTGACCGAGAAGATCGCGCGGCCGATGTCGGTTGCATCGACATCAAGCAGCATCGTGCCCGGAAAATCGATATCGCGCGGCGCGAGCACAATGTCCTCGACCGGCTGCACCTGCGGCTCGCTGTTCTGGGCAGTGGCGGGGACGGCGGCAAATGCGATGGCAAGGCAGGAAACGCTCAGGAATAGACGCACGTAAATGACCCTTTTTTTCTTTACTCCTCCCCGGAAGGGGGAGGGGGACCGCGAAGCGGTGGAGGGAAGCGAGATCGTGCCTTGATCAGATCAGAACACAATCCCGCTTCCCCTCCGTCAGCCCTGCAGGCTGCCACCTCCCCGTTCCGGGAGAGGATTTGACATTGCCTGCGGCTCGCAAATTCGATGTCCAGGTTGACCATAGCCACCTGTGCCAAAAAAATGCACCCGCTTGTTTGGTGTTACCCAAAAAAGTCGCTATTGGGCTGTGCCTCATGGGCAAGATCAAAACGCCGGGCGCGATCCGCGGCACACAGGACATTTTCGGCGAAGATCAGGAGCGGTTCGGCCATGTCGTCGACACGTTCGAACGCGTGCGCCGCCTTTACAACTTCCGCCGCGTGGAAATGCCGGTGTTCGAGGCGACGGCGGTGTTCGCGCGCTCGCTGGGCGAGACCACCGATGTTGTCAGCAAGGAAATGTATTCGTTCGATGATCGCGGCGGCGATTCGCTCACCTTGCGGCCCGAATTCACCGCCGGTCTGGCGCGCGCCTATCTCACCAACGGCTGGCAGCAATATGCGCCGCTCAAGCTCGCGACGCATGGGGCCCTGTTCCGTTACGAGCGCCCGCAAAAGGGCCGCTACCGCCAGTTCCACCAGATCGACGCCGAGATCATCGGCGCTGCCGAACCGCAGGCAGACGTAGAGCTGCTGGTAATGGCCGACCAGATCCTGCGCGAACTGGGCATCACCGAAGGCGTGACGTTGCAGCTTAATACGTTGGGTGACGCCGCCAGCCGCGATGCCTGGCGCGCGGCGTTGGTCGCGCATTTTGATGCGCACCGGGGTGACCTGTCACCCGAATCGCAGAGCCGTCTGGAGCGCAACCCGCTGCGCATCCTCGACAGCAAGGAAGCCCAGGACCGCCCCATCGCCGACAGCGCGCCCGACATCGACGCGTATCTGACCGACGAGGCGGGCGCGTTCTTCGAAAGCGTGACAAGCGGGCTTGATGCGGCGGGTGTGGCCTGGACCCGCAACGCCCGGCTGGTGCGCGGGCTGGATTATTACCGCCACACCGCGTTCGAATTCGTCACCGACCGGCTGGGCGCGCAGGGCACCGTGCTGGGCGGCGGGCGGTACGATGGACTGATCGAGAATTTAGGCGGCCCGGCCACGCCTGCGGTCGGCTGGGCTGCGGGGATCGAGCGGCTGGCGATGTTGTGTGATGTGGCGACAGAAAAAGAGCCAGTTGTGGGCGTCGTACCCGATAGGCCTGATATGGAGGTGGAAGCTGCAATGATTGCAGCGGCGCTGCGTAGAAGGGGCGTTCGTGTGCAAACAGCCTTCAAGGGGAATGCCAAAAAGCAGGGAGAAAAAGCCAAGCAGTCGGGCGCTGATGCAATTCTATATGTTCGACCTGACAGCGAAGCCTCAAGGCGATTACACCTGACCAACGTCACAATGGAAAGCGAAGCAGCAACGAAGTTTCTCCTGGCGATCCTCGGGGAGCTCCCCTCAGAATATGGTCAACTATCAGGCGATGACGACCCTACATGATGATTGATCTAGCCTTATTCATGTTGCTCCCCTGCGAAGGCAGGGGGCCATCGCCTGCGTTCGCATCCGGCGCGACGGTCGGGAGATGGGGCCCTGCCTTCGCAGGGAACCGGATAGGTGCGGGCAAAAGGTGTGCGCGCGACCTCAAGCCCTCCCCCTTGATGGGGGAGGGTTGGGTGGGGGTGTTCTCTCCGGATTGTGCGGCATCGCCCGGACGCACTGTCACCCTCACCGCTGCGACTAGGCAGTCCTTCGACAAGCTCAGGACTGCCAAGTCTCGCTGCCTCTCCCATCAAGGGAGAGGCAAGTTCAGGGCGCTGCTTTCGACGGTGCCGCAATGACCCGCATATCCCCCGAGCGCATCGCGCAGATCGAGGCGCGCTATGAGGAGTTGCAGGCGCGGATGGCGTCGGGCGCGCTGGATGGCGAAGCGTTTGTGCGCACGTCGAAGGATTATGCCGAGCTTGAGCCTGTCGCCCGAGCCGCTGCCGAGGTGCGCCGCCTGCGCGCCGAGCTTGACGTGCTGCAAAGCCTGATCGAAGCCGCCGACTCAGAACCCGAAATCATCGAGATGGCCGCCGAGGAAGCAGGCGCAATCCGAAGCCAGCTTCGGCTTGCCGAGCAACATCTCGCCATCCAGCTGCTACCACGCGACAGCGCCGACATGCGGCCCGCGATGCTTGAAATCCGTGCCGGCACCGGCGGCGACGAGGCGGCGCTGTTCGCGGGCGATCTGCTGCGCATGTATTCGCGTTTTGCCGAGGAGCAGGGCTGGCGGATCGAGATCATCTCGGCGAGCGCATCCGATGTTGGCGGCTTCAAGGAGGTCATCGCCTCGGTCAACGGCACCGGCGTGTTCGCGAAGCTGAAATATGAGGCCGGGGTTCACCGCGTGCAGCGCGTGCCGGTGACCGAGAGCGGCGGGCGTATTCACACCTCCGCTGCGACGGTCGCGGTACTGCCAGAGCCCGAAGAGGTCGACGTGCAGATCAACGACAACGACCTGCGCATCGATGTCTATCGCGCGTCGGGATCGGGCGGACAGCATGTCAACACCACCGACAGCGCGGTGCGCATCACCCACCTGCCCTCTGGCCTGGTCGTCACCCAGCAGGACGAGAAATCGCAGCACAAGAACAAAGCGCGCGCGCTCAAGGTGCTGGCGGCGCGACTGTATGAGCTTGAGCGCAGCAAGGCGGCGGCGTCAGAGGCCAACGCGCGCAAATCAATGGTCGGATCGGGCGACCGGTCAGAGCGCATCCGCACCTATAACTTCCCGCAGGGCCGCGTCACCGATCACCGCATCAACCTGACGCTGCACCGGCTCGACGAAATCCTTGCCGGGCCAGGGCTGAATGAACTGGTCGATGCGCTGACATCCGAAGACCAGGCCAGCCGCCTTGCCAACATGGAGATGGCGGGGTGAGCGCGGACTTTGATCTACCGTGTTCCGGCGAACGCAGGAATCCAGAGGCGATGTTGCGAAAGCTGACTCCTGGGCTCCGGCTTTCGCCGGAGAACGGCTTGCGCTGATGATCGTCGCATACGCGCTTCGGTCTGCAACGCAGGCGCTGGCCGATATTTCAGACACGCCCCGGCTCGATTCCGAACTGCTGATGGCCGATGCCCTGGGCGTATCGCGCTCCGCCCTGTTGCTGGGCCGCATGCACGATCCCGTTCCGTCCGGATTCGCCCCACGCCTTGCCCGCCGCGCCGCGCACGAGCCGCTCGCCTATATCACCGGACGGCAGGAGTTCTGGGGGCTCGATCTTGTTGTCTCGCCCGCCGTGCTGATTCCGCGCGCCGACAGCGAGACGTTGATTGAGGCAGCGATGGACGTTTGCGCCAAATGTCCGCCCGCGCGTATCCTCGACCTTGGCACCGGCTCTGGCGCGCTGCTGCTCGCGGCGTTGACGATATGGCCGGACGCACACGGCACGGGAAGCGACGCGAGCGAGGCTGCACTC
>NZ_JBGTFM010000048.1:0-4709 GCF_041747255.1 Blastomonas sp.
GGCTGGGATGAAAAATTCGCGCTGGATGTGTGGTATGTCGATAATCACTCACTGTGGCTGGACATCAGAATATTAGCTTTGACGGTGCGCAAAGTCTTTGCACGGGAGGGGATCAGTGCCGATGGCGAGGCGACGATGACAAAGTTCACCGGAACAAGCCAATGACCGCAATCATCGGGGTTTATGGGGCCAGCGGTTGCGGGCGTGGAATAATGCCGATCATCCGCGATCAATATTCCCGGTCGAGGGCCGTTTTCATCGATGATCGCGCCAGCGGCATAAGCAAGATTAACGGACATGATGTGATCGATTGGGCAGGTTTTCTGGCCTTAGAGGCAGACACACGATGCGTTTGCCTCGCCATAGCCGCGTCTGATTTGCGAGTTCGCCTTGCACATCGTTGCCACGATGCTGGCGTCGGGTTGGCCGAAGCCCGAGCGGAAAATGTCGTACAGATGGATGCGGTGTCGATTGGCGAAGGAGCCTGTCTGTCGCACTTTGTCACCCTGACATCCAATATTCGTATAGGGAGATGTTTCCACGCCAATCTATACAGTTATGTGGAACATGATTGCGTCATCGGTGATTTCGTCACATTTGCCCCCAAGGTCATGTGTAATGGCAATGTCCATATTGGCGACCATGCGTATATCGGTACCGGGGCCATCATCCGCCAAGGGACGCCGGACAGGCCACTCGTGATCGGCGCGGGTGCAATTGTCGGCATGGGCGCGGTCGTGACCAAAGATGTTCCGCCCGGCGCCACTGTGGTGGGAAACCCCGCTCGGCCGCTGATCAAGGGATAATTAGAGCAATCCACCGTTACTCTGTTCCATACCCTGCAGCCCGCGCCTTGAGAGCGTATTCCGGCCTCGGCTTTGAAGCTCTTGTGGGTAGACAAAGATTGTGAACACACGGTTTTTCATCCCCAATACCGTGTACGTTTTATTGTACACCTAATTCATTCCTAGAAACAGCGATATTCCAATCTAAGCATCGCTATTCAATTAGACCCCTGCAGCCTTAGTCCAGTTCGCCGCCCGTGAAAACTCGCAACCATTTGAATATGTTATAGTTTGAGCGCGAACCAAGTATTCATATTTGCAAGGTTTTGTCGGGTTTGGTGCAAAAAAGCTTGTGACTTTGCGGGATGGTTCGCGTTGAATATTGGTTAGCGGTGCGAGCATGCCACGGTCATTTGTGCTCGACCATGTTGGGGCAGACGCGATAAGCTTTGCCGGGTGTTCCGTTGACGTGATTATCGGTACGGGGTTCCGGCAGGTACTGGCTCGTCGTACCACGTCACGTGGTGATGGTCGCGTATTGCGGCGACGACGACGGCAATATTCCGGTGCGCTTCATGTTCGAGGAACGCTTCTGTTTCGGGTGCTGGCCTGGGTGGCCCAAGGACCGGCCGGCCCTTCTTGTCGGTGCAGTATATGAGCACCGGCAGCAGCAGCTCATGGAGGTGGTTATTGATGTCGAGCAGCGGTTTCCAGTGTTTCCGGCTGAGCTCGACGGCCGTGTAGAACGCCTGACACCAGGGTCGGGGCTCAACCCCGCCGCCTGCCTTGGCGATGAAGCGAGGGCTGAAGTCGAGGGGCGCCTCAGACAGTGTTTGGGAGATCCGGTTGTAGTGGATGATCGCGGCGGCGAGCGCGGCGTATTCGGGAGTAGAGCCGTCATCATACGGATCGTAGCCGATCCCGAGAGCCGCGTGGATCGGTATCAAGGGATTGGACAGGCTTGGTCCCGCAACGATGGCGCTGAGGAAACCCTCCAGTGCTGACACGCTGCGCACCAAGGGCCGCCGGTTGATTTTTGTCAGCAGCCACGCCTCAAGCTGATCGTCAGTCATGGGAGGCAATACGCCGCCAGACTTCGACCTGTTCATGCAGCAAGATCCAGTTGTTCCTCGCGGGTCGCCGGCTTCCAGTTCCAGGCCAGCAGCTGATCGAGATCGTTGTTCTTCACGTCGCCCGAGACGATGCGCTTGAGGACATCATCAAGCCAGGTGAAGGGATCAAGTCCGTTCATTTTTGCCGTCTGGAGGAGAGATGAGATTTTGGCCCAGCTCTCTGCTCCGCTCTCGCTTCCGGCAAAAAGACTATTTTTTCTTTGGAGACCGATCGGGCGCATTTGTCTTTCAATAAAATTGTTGTCCACCTCGATCCGGCCATCATCGAGGAACCGCGTCAACCCGCGCCAATGGCCCTGGCCATAGCGGATATGCTTGGCCAGGGTGGATGTCGTCGACACCCGTGCCAGCGTATCGTCAAGCAGCACCTTGAGCTCTTCCATGATAGATTTGGACTTCGCCTGCCGCTCGGCAAAGCGATGCCCGGCGCTGGTCCCACGGATCTCCGCCTCGATCCGGTAGACCTGGCCGATCAGTTTAATGATCTGTGCGGTAATCGGCGATTTCGTGCTCTTGTGCAGGTCGACAAACCGTCGCCGCAGATGCGCCAGGCAAAAGGCAAGCACGATTGACCCGCCCTTGTGTCCCGGGTCCTCGAGCGCCTTGTACGAACTGAAGCCATCGACATGCAGCACGCCTTCATAAGCGCCCAGTTGCTCGCATATCGTGCGGTGGCTGCGGGAACGGTCATAGAAGTAGCAGACAACAGGTGGCGCGGGTCCATTCCACCCGCGATCATCGATACCGTGTGCCCAGATCTGGTCGCGGCGTACTTTCCCGTTTCCAGGATCAAGCATCGGCAGATAGGTTTCATCGACATGGATCCGGCCCTGGCTGTGGATAAACCGCAGCTGCCGGTCAAAAAGTCCGTCCAGCCACCAGGCCAGCCGCTGCATCCAGCGTAACATTGTCGAGCGGTCGATATGCACGCCATGTCCGGCCAGCATTTGCGCCTGCCGGTAGATCGGCAGGTACCAGGCAAAGCGCTGTGCGGCGATGAAGACGATGAACGATGTGGTTGCCATGCCGCCCTCGATCAACCGCCGAGGCGCTGGCGCCTGGACGACGCCGCCGTCACACGAACGGCAGGCGTATTTGGGGCGGACAGTGGCAATGACGCGCACGATGGCCGGCACAATGTCCAAGGCTTCGGTGACTGTTTCACCGATCCGGTGGAGTGCGCCATCGCAACACGGACACTGCGTGCTTGCCGGTTCGATGACTTGCGTCACGCGCGGGAGATGCTTGGGCAGCGCCCCGATATTGCGCCGGGCCGTGGCCCTCGGGCGGCCCACGCTGGGATCGTCATTGGCCGCCGCCGGGGTGGCCGGGATATCGCTCAGGTCATCCAGGTCAAGGCGGCCCTGCTCGTCAAGGATGAGACGAGCTTTCTCCGAACGCGCGCCAAAGAGCATCGCCTTGTAACTCGCAATCAGCTTGTTGGCAGCCTCCAGTTCAGCCTCCAGTTCGACGACTTTCACAGTCATCGCATCGAGCGATTTGGCCAGATTTACAGGAGGACTTGTCACCCCCATTCTCTAGCGGAGAACCTCTCAAAAGCCTAGCAAAATCGCCATTTTTTAACCCGCCATAGTCGGTATTTTTACCGGCTTTTGCTCCAGTCTGCGCCAGTCCATTCCGCCCAGAAGCAGGGCCATCTGTGCGCTGGTCAGCTTCATCACTCCGTCCTGGATCGGGGGCCAGGCGAACTTGCTTCCTTCCAGCCATTTGGTCAGCAAAATCATTCCTGAGCCGTCAAAATGCAAGAGCTTCAATCGGTCCGCGCGCCGCGACCTGAAGATGAAGACCTGCCCGTCATATGGATTTTTGGCGATGGTATTTGAGACCAACGCTGCCAAAGTATTGATGCCGGCCCTGAAGTCGATTGGACCGGTTACGAGTATGACCTTGAGGTCGCTTTGAAAGCCGATCATCTGGGACGCAGTGCATCGAACACGGTCCGCAATACGGTCCCATCGACAAAACCGCGGACATGAACACGCGCACCACCGAGCTCAATCTCGAGTTCCGATCGCGCCGACGGCGGTGTGCCATCCTCGACAGCCAGCGTCACGAACAAGATTTTCTCACCTCCGCCATGATGATCACGCACCTGCCGCCGCCAGCGGTGCAAGAGCCCAAGGGCGACATCATAGCGGCGCGCGATAGCCGAGATGTTCGCGCCAGGCTCGAAGCTTTCCGCCGTTATCCTGGCCTTCTCCTCGGGAGCCCACCTCCGGTTTGTCCGGCGAGGTTCGACGACCCTCCCGCTGTAAGTCGGGCTCGCACCGTGCGGCGAACAGGATAAATCCGTGCTTGCACCATGCGCCGCATGGTCCAAATCACTCCAGGCACTATATGTTTCTCTGTTCATCGGCATATCCAAACCCTCGCGTGATCACTGGAAAGGGTTTTGGATTATTGAGCGAAAATGTCGATGTGGTACGCTCGCAGCGCTAACAATTCAGGTGACTAGGTGATGGAAGAGGTGGCTCGGCAAAACTGCACAGCGGGATAAGTGGATTTTCTGTCTAACGGCGGCCAGAGCGGCCGCATGACAGGAGCGTATATGAGCAGACGACCACGCCGGAACCACAGTCCGGCATTTAAGGCGAAGGTGGCATTGGCTGCGGTGAAGGGTGAGAAGACGCTGGCCGAGTTAGCGCAGCAGTTTGATGTTCACGTAAACCAGATCACGACCTGGCGCAGTCAGTTGCTGGAAGGGGCTGCGGGTGTTTTCGGATCGGACGGCGGTAGCGCAGCGGCAGAGCCGGCGATCGACGTAAAGACG
>NZ_JBGTFM010000049.1:0-14299 GCF_041747255.1 Blastomonas sp.
TTGCGATGCGCGGTTTGGCGGCACCGTGATGCGTCGCGCGCATCGAGGTTGCGGGACTCGCTCCAGGGGCAAGTTACTGTGAACCAAGACTGGGGCCGCATTGCCGATCTTCTCGCGCAGCATGTGCAGCTGAGCTTTGCCGCGCTCGGGCTGGCTTTGCTGATCGCGCTGCCACTGTCGGTCTGGGCGGCGCGCGACCGCACGGTTGCGCGGGTGGCGCTGGGCTTTGCCAGCCTGATCCAGACCATCCCGGCGCTGGCGCTGCTGGCGTTGTTCTTTCCGCTGCTGCTGGCATTGTCATCGGTGTTCGGCGATGCGATCTCACCTTTGGGCTTTCTGCCCTCGCTGCTGGCGCTGACGCTTTATGCATTACTGCCGATCCTGCGCAACGCGGTCACCGGGCTGGCCAGCGTCGATGCAGCAATGGTCGAGGCCGCCGATGGCGTGGGGATGACGTCATTGCAAAAGCTGTGGTTGGTCGAAGCGCCGCTTGCCTCCCCCACCATCATGGCGGGCATCCGCACTGCGGCGGTGTGGACCATTGGCGCGGCAACGCTGTCCACCACCGTCGGCCAGCCGAGCCTTGGCGACCTGATCTTTGCCGGGCTGCAGACGCAGAACTGGTCGCTGGTGCTGGCCGGGTGCCTTGCGTCGGCCGGGCTGGCAATCACGGTCGATCTGCTGCTCGGCCTCATCGAAAGCGGCATCACCTGGCGCAAACATGCGCGCATCTGGGTGGCCGGCGTCGTGCTGACGCTTGGGCTGGTGCTGGCGCTCTGGCCTCCACCGGTTGAGGATCGCCCTGTCGTCACCATCGGTGCCAAGCGCTTTTCAGAACAATATGTCCTCGCCCGGCTGATCGGGGGGCGGCTCGAGGCGGCGGGCTATGCGGTGCGCTATCGTGAGGGGCTGGGCAGCGCGGTGGTGTTCCGCGCGCTCGCCAACGATGATGTGCAAATCTATGTCGATTATGCGGGCACCTTGTGGACCAACGAGATGGAGCGGCAGGACCGCGAGCCGCGCGCCAGCATGATCGCCGAGATTGGCCGCTGGGCGAAAGAGCGCCACGGCGTGCTGCTGATCGGCCCGCTGGGGTTTGAAAACACCTATGCCTTTGCAGTGCGGCCCGAGGATGCGAAGCAGCTGGGTCTCAGATCGCTCGATGACGTGGTGCGCGTCGCGCCCGATTTCGTGTTCGGCACTGATGTGGAATTTCTCGAACGCCCCGAATGGCAGATGGTGCAGGACGCCTATCCGCTGCGGTTCAAGGCGCGGCGCGCGTTCGAGCCGACCTTCATGTATCGCGCTCTGTCATCGGGCGACGCCGACATCATCACCGCATTTTCGTCCGACGGGCGGATTGCGGCAAACGGCTTTGTCGTGCTCGATGACCCCAAGGGCGCGGTGCCCAGCTATGATGCCTTGCTGCTTGCCAGCCGCAAGGCCGCTGCCGATCCGCGTCTGGTCGCGGCGCTCAAGCCGCTGGTCGGCGCAATCACGGTGGAAAAAATGCGCGAGGCCAATTATCGCGTCGATCGGGACAACAACAAGCAAACCCCCGCTGATTCGGCTGCATGGCTGGATCGGATGATCAGCACCAAGCCACCGACGGAGACCCCATGAGCGCCAAGCACCTGTTGATGAGCCTGCTGATCGCCCCGCTGCTGTTGTGGGCAAGCGCGGCGCATGCCGCCGTGACAATCACTTTTTACAGCCACGAGCTCGGCAGCCAGTTCCCCCATGCCTTCGCGACGCTGAAAGGCACCCTTGATGCGACCGGCGAGGCGGTCGACACCAATGTCGGCTTCACCGCGACCAGCACTGGCCCCGCCATCCTGTTCGGCGATGTCACTGGCCATATCAGCGTCGCCAAGCCCAAATACATCGCCAGCAGCGCAGCCCATTTCAGCTTTGAGCTGACCGATGCGGAATATCGCGCGGTGATGGCGGTGACCGACAAATGGCGCAACAAGAAGCAGAAGAGCTACAACCTCAACAAGGCCAATTGCGTGCACTTCATCGGTGAGGTGGCGCAGGCTGCGGGCTTGAAGGTCAATGCGAGCAGCAAGTTTTTCAAGAAGCCCACCAGTTACCTGAAAGAGATCACCGCACTTAACCGCAGCAGGCTGGCAGAGGGCAAGATACTGTTCAAGGGCTAACTAAGTCGCCGCACACACAGCCGCATGATACTCGCCCCGTGCAGCGCCATCGCGGCCACCACCAGATCAAGCGCGGCAAGGCGGGGCAGGCCCAACATGCGCTCGGCTGCTGCCCAGGCAAACAGGCTGATGATGCTCAGCCAGAAGGCGAGGCTGGCGGTCTCGCCCAGGATCTGACGGACGAACAGGTCGCGGCTGTTGTAGAGACGCCAGACCAGAAATCCCTGCACCGCCATCAACCCAGCCACGGCGATCATGCCGATGTCTGCAGGAATGGCCAGAACTGGTGCGAAGGCAACCAGACTTGTCACGCTTGCGGCGATGATCAGCACAATGCCCTGCCCGCGCAAGGCGGCGCGCGCTGCAGCGAACTGGCCGTGATCATTCTCGTTGCCCAGCCACGCCTTGAGATAGCGGTTGCGATACGCGGTGACAAAGCTGAGCGCCGCGAGCACTGCCATACCAACGGCAAGAGCCAGTGCGCCGACATGCACCCCCATGCCCGTCCCCCCTTACAAAGCGGCGTTGTTGTAGGAGTGCCAGGTCAGGATCGCGACCGCGCCGCGATGCGGTGACCATGGTTCGGCCAGCACGCGCGTTGCTTTCTCTGATGGTCGTTCATCCAGCTGCAGGATGCGACCAATGCCGGCCTGCACCGCCAGATCGCCTGCCGGCCAGATGTCGGCGCGACCTTCGGCAAACAGCAGATAGATTTCCGCCGACCAGCGGCCGATGCCCTTGATCCGGACCAGCTCGGCAATCGCGGCTTCGTCATCGGCGGGCAGGTTGGTGAGGTCAAGCGTACCGCTGATCACCAGCTCGGCGAGCGAGCGCGCATAGCCCTGCTTTTGGCGGGAGAGGCCGCAGGCGCGCAGGGTATCAAAGTCGCTGGCGATCAGCGCATCGACCGGGCAATCGCTGCCCAGTGCCGCCTCAAGCTTGTTCCACACCGAAGCCGCTGACGCGACGCTGACCTGCTGGCCGACGATGGTGCGCAGCAGCGTCGCATAACCGCGATCACGGATGCGTGGTTCAGGATAGCCCGCAATGCCCAGCGCGCGTGCGATGGCGGGTTCGCGCGCGGCCACCGCATCCAGCCCATCGTTCAGCTGCTCTGCGCTCAGTCCCATCGCCCGACTCCCCCATCTCATCCGGCACTTGCAATCGTGCAACGCGTTGACCATAGCATCCGCATCATCAGGAGCCAGAGGTTCCAAACAGCGTTTATGGGAGTGTGCATGCCAAAGCTTGTGGTCATCAATCGCGCCGGAGAAGAAAGCACCATTGAGGCCGAAACCGGTCTGTCGGTGATGGAAGCCATCCGCGACAACGGCTTTGACGAACTGCTGGCGCTGTGCGGCGGCTGCTGCTCATGCGCGACCTGCCATGTCCATGTCGATGCGGACTGGGCCGACAAGCTGCCGCCGATCAGCAATGATGAAGATGACCTGCTCGACAGTTCGGACCATCGCGATACGCTGTCGCGCCTGTCGTGCCAGATCCAGATGACCGATGCGCTCGATGGCCTTAAGGTTGTGATTGCTGAAGAAGACTGATCGCGTTTGCCGCTGAGCCTTGCCGGTTCAGCGTTACGATGTCTCGACAATCGCCAGAACCTCTGCGGGGCAGCTCTGCCCCTTGTATGCCGCAAAGCCCGCTGCCGCCTGTTGCACCTTCTCGTGCGGCGCAGCGGCCGCGTGATATTGGCGCAACGATCTGGCGAAAGCTTCGGGCTTGATTCCGTTCAACGCAATATGCCCGCCAAGTTGGTGCTTTGCGAGTGCAAACCCGGTCATCCGCTTTTCAAGATCGTAATGCACCACAACCTGCGGCAGGCCCGACAACAGCGCCGAACAGACAAAGCCATGGCCGCCGTGCGACAGCACAAAGCGCGAGCACGCCGCAATCTCGTCAAAGCCCAACGGCGCGGTTTCAACGATGATGCCTCGACTGGCCAACCCCTCGCGAAAAGCCGCACCCGCATCGGGCACATAGGCGCGCACCGGCAGGCCGCTGGCCTTCAGGCCATCCCATAAGGGCGCATCCGCCATCATTCGCGCGAAGGCGTAGACAAAAATCTCGTCACCGCGCGCTCCGGGGTTTGCCGGGATTGTCGCTGCGACCGCCGGGCTGGAGAGCGGGCGGATGCGAAAATCGGCATAGGGGTCGAGCAGCGAAATCTCGCCGACCAGCGCATGATCGGCGGCGAACAGGCCGGGCAGGCTGGCAATCGTCGGCTCGCCCATGCCCGCCAGCGCGGCATTGACCCGCGCCAGTGTCTCGCCCTCGCGATAGGCGGTCTCGGCCTCGATCAGCGCTGGAAAAAACTCCATTTCGGCAGGCGGCAACGAAAACCCCGTGCCCAGGGCAATTGATGGCACCCGCCCGCGCGCCGCGAGCGAGAGCGCGGGCGAAAAATCCCCCGCCACCACATCGGCGCGAAAATCAGCGATGATCTGTTGCCATGCGGTGATCAGCCCGGGCAGGGTCGCGGGCTCATCAAGCCCGACCCGCACCAGGATGTCGCCCATGCTGATTGCCAGCGCCCCGCCCGGGCTGATGAAGTTGGTCAGCAGCCGCGGCCAGAGCGGGGCCTGATACAATGGGAACGAGGCGAGCCGGTCAGCGGGCACGAAGGCAAGGTTCTGCAGCGCCAGCGCAACCTCATGCCCCTCTTCGGCCAGCGCATCGGCAATCGGATACAGGCGGCTGATATGGCCGCGATTGGCACCCAGTTCCCAGCCCAGCAGAACCCGTGCCATTGCTCTCCCCCCAAAACCCTTAAACTAGATGCCGCCAGCAGTGACAACGCGCCCTTCGTCCTCGAGCGCACTAACCAGCGCCGCCACGCACGCATCAAGCTGCGCCTGATCGGTCGAGCGCACCACGAAATTTGCGCCGACCCGGCCTTCGCGAAAGAATGGATAGCTGCCGATCTGGCAGCCTCCATGGGCACGTTCGGTGTCGCCGAGCAACGCCGCGACCTCGCTTTCCGCAACCCAGCAGCCAAGCGTTGCCGACAGCAGCGGCAAGCCGCCCTCAAGCGTGCCGGTGAGTGCATCGAGCATCCCGGCGGTGATGTGCGGAACCCCGGCCATGAGATACAAGTTGGCAATGCGGATGCCCGGCGCGCCCGACATGCGGTTTTCAATAAGCTCTGAACCATCGGGCACGCGTGCCATGCGCAGGCGACCTTCGTTGATGCCGCCGCGCGTTTCATAATAACGTTCAAGGATCGCGCGCGCCTTCGGGTGGATCACGACCTCGACCCCCAGCGCCTGTGCAATCGCATCGACGGTGATGTCGTCGTGCGTCGGCCCGATGCCGCCGGTGGTGAACAGATAATCGTTGCGCGCGCGCAATTGGTTCACCGCCTCGGCGATTGCATCCATATCATCGGCAATAACCCGCACCTCTTTCAGGCGAATGCCCTGCACGTTCAGCCAGCTGGCGATCTGCGCGACATTCTTGTCCTGCGTGCGTCCCGAGAGGATTTCGTCACCGATGACGATCAGCGCGGCAGTCCAGATGCGGGGTGTTGGTGCTGCGTCCATACAAATGCTGTCCATACCGGCATTGGCGTGAGGCGCAAGTGGGGCGCACTTTTTGCCGGGTCAATGCTCTCGCCGCCTGCGATCCAGAAAGGAGGCAGCTGCGAGTGCGATGACCTTAGGTGATTCGGCCCGCTTATTTCGAACGGATCCGACGCAAAGCGCGGGTTACGGATTGCTGGCCGGAGGCAACAGCAGGCCAGTGGTGCGCGAGTTTCTGCCACGGGGGACCGTCGAGCAACCCGCCAGAGCGGCCGAGTTGACGGCGGATTATTAGTGATCCAGCGCGGGTTCAACCGATCTTAACCGCACATCTGCTAACGGGAGATAGCCCAGCCGTTCACCTCAGCGAGACATTCCGCGCATGCAGACCGTCCCCACCGACATCCGCTTCCTGCTTGGCGACCGCCCTGTGCTGCGGGCGCAGCGGGCGTTGGTGCCGGTGGGCTATGGGCTTAACGCGGTGCTGAGCGGCGCGCGCCTGACGCCGCCATTGCTGCCGCGCGATGCCGATGGTTACCGGTTGCAATCGCTGCCGGTCGCGGCGCTTGAGACGATCGCCAAAGATTTTCCCGGCCTCATCGCCTCCAGCCCGCAAACCTATGCGCGGCATTATATCGACATGCGCCCGGGCTTTGACGCCTATATGGCGCAATTCTCATCCAAGACCCGCGCGACGCTTAAACGTAAGATGCGCAAGCTGGCCGAGGCTAACGGCGGCGCGCTCGATATTCGCAGCTATCACGCCCCAGATCAGGTCGCAGCGTTTTTCGATCTCGCGCTGCCGCTGGCGACGCGCACCTATCAGGCGCGGTTGCTCGATGCCGGGCTGCCCGAAACGCCCGCGTTCCGTAGCGAAGCAGCGGCGCTGGCAGCAGCAGACCGTTTGCGCGCCTACATCCTGTTCGTTGATAGCGCGCCGGTCGCTTATCTCTATCTGCCGGTGGCGGGTGACGTGCTGGTCTATGCGTATCTTGGCTATGATCAGGCGCACGCCGCGCTGTCGCCCGGCACGGTGCTGCAGATGCACGCGCTCGAAGCCCTGTTTGCCGAGCAGCGCTTTGCCTATTTCGATTTCACCGAAGGCGACGGCGCACACAAGGCCTTGTTCGGCACCCATTATGCACATTGCGCGACCGTGTTTCTGCTCAAGCCCACGCTCGCCAACCGGTTGCTGCTGGCATCCAACCGCCGCTTCAACGCTGGCGTGGAAGCGACCGGGGCGTGGCTGGACAAGGTCGGCGTGAAGGCGAAGGTCAAGAAACTGCTGCGCGGATAAATCTCAGATCGCGACGACTGATTCCAGCGTTGTAACCTCGTTGATCAGGAATGTGGACGCAATGCCTGCCTCATAGCGCAGGCGGCTGACCGCCTGCTCGCCATAGCGCAGCGCAGTACGCACCAGATTGGCAGGCAGCGTTTGCAGCGATGATTTGCCGCGCGGCACCAGCCGGTGGAACCCGGCATCTTCAAGCTTGCGATGTTCGGCAATTGCCTGACACATGCCGTCGAACCGCCGCGTGATGATTGGATTCACCTTGCTGCGATCGCGACTGAGCAGTTCGAAACTGTGGCTGACAATCGTGAAACATGGCCAGTCATAAGCGGCGGCATGCGCCAGCGCATCGCGCATTTCCCATGCGGAAAGCGCACACAGCTGCACCGCGCGGATGTTGCCTGGACGGTCCTGGATCACGCTCACCGGAATGATGCCAACCCCCAGATGCTGGCTGAACGGCGGCGTATCAAGCGGCAGGTTGATTGCGCATTCGCCGCTGACAAACGCCGGGTTGAAGCTGCTGTCATATTGCACCCCGATACTGCTCAACGCGCGCAGGGTATCGTCATTGGCGCCAAAGTTACCGGCGCGAAACGCGGTTGGCTCAGGAGCGCCCGCGATCATCAGCAGCGCACGCGCCTGATCGAGCAGCCGCACCTGATCATCCAGCGGAAAATCGGCGATGTTGCGGCCGCGCAGGTCGCACAGCTCATGCCCCTGGGCAAACTCGAGCCATTCGGTGTGAATGTGCAGCTGCACCTCGTGCCCGCGCTTGAGGATCGGCTCGACGATGCGTGCAATGACGCCCGGCCCATAGACCAGCGCCGGCATCGGATCGACAAAGAACACCCCGGTCAGCCCGTAATGTTCAAGCCGCTCCATTTGATAGAAGATACCAAACTCACCGTCACGGCACCTGCCGGTAATCGAGCTGTCAAAATTGTCCTGCGCGCTGACACCCTGCTGATGCAGGCGCAACGACAATTCCGTATCGACTGTAAACTGTACTTTGGTGACCATGCGCAAAGGCTCTAGATACGAGTTATTGAAGTTCGGTTTAAGCACCGCGATAGAGTCTGCATAACGCGGATGAAAAACGCAATATGGCAGAGCAACACTTGCCCCTAGCTTGGGCTGTCGCTGGACGCCGCAGCTATATTCATCCGCGTCGCACCGGATTGCCAGTATTGCAACCGGCCCAGCCGCATTAAAGCAAATGGTTCGCAATTGCATAAATAATTGATCTGCTAAGCTTTTTGAAGGTTGAAATGCCCGGCTCAGCGGCCTAACCAGGTCACCAAGGCGGCGGGAACGATATTTAGGAGCCGTCAGACCAGGTCGTGAAACGGACAGCAATTTGCCGGACTATTGCGCAACACAGGCACACCAATCCAACATTCCGCCTGTTCGACCAACAGCCCAGGCACGAACATTCATGTTTTCAGGCTTCTTTCAGGATAAGGATTGACCATGGCACGCAAGAAAATCGCGCTGATCGGCGCAGGCAATATCGGTGGCACGCTCGCACATCTCGCAGCGCTGAAGGAACTGGGCGACATCGTGCTGTTCGACGTGGTGGAAGGCGTGCCGCAGGGCAAGGCGCTGGACCTGTCGCAGTGCGGCCCGGTCGAGGGCTTTGACGCGAAGATCACCGGCACCAACGATTACGCGGATATCACCGGAGCCGATGTCATCATCGTCACCGCAGGTGTCGCGCGCAAGCCCGGCATGAGCCGCGACGACCTGATCGGCATCAACCTCAAGGTCATGAAAGCGGTTGGTGAAGGCATCAAGGCCAACGCGCCTGACGCATTCGTTATCTGCATCACCAATCCCCTGGATGCCATGGTCTGGGCGCTGCGCGAATTTTCGGGCCTGCCGCATCATATGGTGGTCGGCATGGCTGGCGTGCTCGATTCGGCGCGGTTCAGCCATTTCATCGCCGATGAATTCCAGGTGTCGGTGCGCGATGTGAACACTTTTGTGCTCGGCGGTCATGGCGATACGATGGTGCCTGTCGTGCAATATTCGACCGTTGCTGGCATTCCCGTGCCCGACCTCATCAAGCAGGGTCGTTCGACGCAGGAGCGCATCGACGCCATCGTCAAGCGCACCCGCGGCGGCGGCGGCGAGATAGTTGCGCTGCTCAAGACCGGCTCTGCCTTTTACGCGCCCGCCGCGAGCGGCATTGCGATGGCCGAGGCGTATCTCTCCGACCAGAAGCGGCTGCTGCCCTGCGCCGCCTATGTCGAAGGCAAATACGGGCTTGATGGCCTGTACGTCGGGGTGCCGGTGATCATCGGTGCAGCCGGTGTCGAGCAGATCGTCGAGATCGAACTCGATGACGAAGCCAAGGGCAACCTGCAGGTCTCGGTCGATGCGGTCAAGGAACTGCTCGATGCATGCAAGGCGCTGGATTCGAGCCTGACTTGATGCTGGCCACCGGTCATATGATCGGATTGGCTGCGCTGGCGGCGGCACAAACGTCTGCCCCGCCAGCGCCAGCTCCCTATCCGGTGCGCGAGGTGCTGACCGCCTTTGCCACCGCCTGCTCAGGCGTTGAACACCCCGCCGTGGCAAAAGCGTCGGCGCTCGCTGCAGGATGGAGACCCCTGCCCGCCGGTGACAATGGCCAGCTTAGGAAGTTGGTTGCGATCGGCAAGGCGCAGGTCGCAGAAGGCGACCCCAACATCACCCTGCTACCCGGCGAGGAGTTTTCAATGACTGTTGCCGGTCGTGCGCTTGCATTGGCGTTGTCGGGCATCGATTTTGGCTCTCTGCGCTCTTACGGCTGCCGCATGTATGATTTCTCCGCAACTGCGGCCCTGTCCGCCGACGATCTGGAAGGTTGGGCGGTGCGCAAGCCCCGGCGGGAAGACGACGACAGCCTCGTCAAGTTTATCTGGGAACCGGGGATGAAGCCCGGCCACCATCAGATGGAAATCAGTTTCGTGCCGCAAGGAGCGCTTGCAGACACCGACATCCCTCTTTCCGGCCTCGTATTCGTGGCCTCAGCTATGGAGTTCGTAGAACAATGAGCATTCTCGTCAACAAGCACACCAAGGTGATCACGCAAGGCATGACCGGCGCGACCGGCACTTTCCATACCGAGCAGGCGCTGGCTTATGGCACGCAGATGGTCGGCGGCGTGACCCCAGGCAAGGGCGGCACCACCCACATCGGCCTGCCCAATTTCAACACCGTGGCCGAAGCAAAAGCCGCCACCGGCGCTAGCGCCAGCTGCATCTATGTGCCGCCGCCATTTGCCGCCGATTCGATCCTTGAGGCGATTGACGCTGAAATGGAACTGATCGTGTGCATCACCGAAGGCATTCCGGTGCTCGATATGGTGCGCGTCAAACGTGCATTGATTGGCAGCAAGTCGCGGCTGATCGGCCCCAACTGCCCCGGCGTGCTGACCCCCGAAGAATGCAAGATCGGCATCATGCCCGGCAGCATCTTCAAAAAGGGTTCGGTTGGCGTCGTGTCACGGTCGGGCACGCTTTCCTATGAAGCGGTGCACCAGACAACTGCGGTCGGCCTTGGCCAGACCACGGCGGTTGGCATTGGCGGCGACCCGGTTAACGGGACCAACTTTATCGACGTGCTCGAGTTGTTCCTCGCGGATGACGAGACGACATCGATCATCATGATCGGCGAAATTGGTGGCAGCGCCGAGGAGGACGCCGCGCAGTTCATCAAGGATGAAGCCAAGCGCGGCCGCAAGAAGCCGATGGTCGGCTTCATCGCCGGAAAGACCGCCCCCCCGGGCCGTCGCATGGGCCATGCCGGAGCGATCGTTTCGGGCGGCGAAGGCGGCGCGGACGACAAGATCGCGGCGATGGAAGCGGCCGGCATCCGCGTTTCCCCCTCGCCATCGCTGCTCGGCACAACGCTGGCGGAACTGCTGGAGACGGTGTGACGTTGATACCCTCTCCCTTCACGGGAGAGGGGGTGTGACGTTGATACCCTCTCCCTTCACGGGAGAGGGAAAGCATCGCGAAGCGATGCGAGGGAGAGGGCGGGGCGCACAGTCGGTGGTGCGCATTCCCCCTCTCCCAGCTTCGACTAGGCGCTTGCAGCGCCAAGTCTGCGCAACCCTCTCCCACGGTGGGGAGAGGGGTTTGAAGGACGCTGACGAATGACCTACGACGCACATGATTTCGATCCCGCTGAGGCGGCGCAGGCCGGGCCCAGCTGGCAACGCAGTGGCTGGCCACTGGCCGATGGCGATGATCTGACGGCGGCACTCGACCCGATGCAGATGCAGGCGGCGGTCAAGACCGCGATCCGGGATGCCTCCTCAGCCCAAGGCCAGCCGGTCGACGAGGCAGCGATTGCGCGCGCGGCGGACCGGTCGATCCGCGCGATGATGCTGATCCGCACCTATCGGGTGCGCGGGCATCTTGGCGCGGATCTTGATCCGCTGGGCCTGTCGCAGCAGGAACTGCCCGCTGATCTGACGCCCGAATACCACGGCTTCACCGGCGCGGACATGGACGAACCGGTGTTTCTGGGCGGCACCATGGGCTTTGACCAGGCCACCGTGCGTCAGCTGATCGCCACCCTGCGCGCCAATTACTGCGGCAAGGTCGGCCTTGAATATATGCACATCGCCGATGTCGAGGAACGCCGCTTCTTTCAGGACCGGATGGAAGGCGTCGACAAGGGCGTCGAGTTTACCGACAACGGCAAGAAGGCCATTCTCGCCAAGGTGATCGAGGCGGAGACATTTGAGAACTTCCTCGGCAAAAAATATGTCGGCACCAAGCGGTTTGGGCTCGATGGCGGCGAATCGATGATTCCCGCGCTAGAAGCTGTCATCAAATATGGCGGCCAGTTGGGCCTCAAGGAAATCGTCTACGGCATGCCGCATCGCGGCCGTCTGAACGTGCTCGCCAATGTGATGGCCAAGCCCTATCGCGTGATCTTCCATGAATTTTCGGGCGGGTCGTCCAACCCTGATGATGTCGGCGGAGCGGGCGACGTCAAATATCACCTTGGCACCAGCACCGACCGCGAGTTCGATGGCATCAGCGTGCATATGTCGCTTGTCCCCAACCCTTCACACCTTGAGGCGGTTGACCCGGTGGTGCTGGGCAAGGTGCGCGCGCAGCAGGTGGTGCGCGATGACCTTGATCACCACACCCAGGTGCTGCCCGTGCTGCTGCACGGCGATGCGGCCTTCGCAGGTCAAGGCATCGTTTGGGAATGCCTCGGCTTTTCCGGGATACGCGGCTACAACACCGGCGGCTGCATCCACTTCATCGTCAACAACCAGATCGGTTTTACCACGAGTCCGCAATTCGCGCGCTCATCGCCCTATCCATCCGATGTCGCCAAGGGCGTGCAGGCGCCGATTTTGCACGTCAACGGCGATGATCCCGAAGCGGTGACCTTTGCCTGCAAGATGGCGATCGACTTTCGCCAGCGGTTCCACCGCGATGTGGTGATCGACATGTGGTGCTATCGCCGCTTTGGCCATAATGAGGGCGACGAGCCCAGTTTCACCCAGCCGCTGATGTATGCCAAAATCCGCCAGCATCCGCGCGTCAGCAAAATCTATGGCGACCGGTTGATCGCGCGCGGCGTTGTGACGCAGGAGTGGATCGATAGCACCGCCAAGGCGTTTTCGGACAATCTTGAAATCGAGTTTGAGGCAGGCAAGAACTACAAGCCCAACCAGGCGGACTGGTTTGCCGGGCGCTGGTCAGGCCTGCACATGCCCGCCGACCCCGAAGGCGCGCGGCGCAACATCGAAACCGGCATCGACAAGAAACTGCTCGAAAGCCTTGGCCGCACATTGACGACTGTGCCCGAGGGGCACGAGGTGCACAAAACGCTGCGCCGCGTGATCGACGCCAAGCGTGAGATGTTCACCAAGGGCGAAGGCTTTGACTGGGCCACCGGTGAGGCCCTTGCTTACGGATCGCTGGTGTCTGAAGGCTATGCAGTGCGCTTGTCGGGTCAGGATTCGGGGCGCGGCACATTCAGCCAGCGTCACGCGGTGTGGATCGACCAGAACACCGGCAAGCGCTACGTGCCGCTCGAACAGGTGCCGCATGGCCGGTTCGAGGTGCTCGACAGCCCGCTGTCCGAATATGGCGTGCTTGGCTTTGAATATGGCTATGCCATGGCAGATCCGAAGACGTTGGTGCTGTGGGAAGCGCAGTTCGGCGATTTCGCCAACGGCGCGCAGATCATGATCGACCAGTTCATCGTTAGCGGCGAGGCCAAGTGGCTGCGCGCCAACGGCATGGTGCTGCTGCTGCCGCATGGCATGGAAGGTCAGGGACCTGAGCACAGCTCGGCGCGGCTCGAACGCTTTCTGCAGATGTGCGCGGGCGACAACATCCAGGTGTGCAACATCACCACGCCTGCGAACTATTTTCACGTGCTGCGCCGTCAGATGCACCGCCCCTTCCGCAAGCCGCTCATCATCATGACGCCCAAGTCGCTGCTGCGGCACAAGATGGCGGTGTCATCGGCCAAGGATTTCGCCACCAACAGCCATTTCATGCGCATCCTTTCCGACCCCAAGCAGCCTGAAGACAAGGACATCAAGCGCCTTGTGCTGTGTTCGGGCAAGGTGGCGTTTGATCTGATGGAAGCGCGTGATGCGGCGGGCGACACTGAAACCGCGATCATCCGGCTCGAACAGCTTTACCCGTTCCCCGGCGATCCGCTGACCATTCGCCTGAAACGCATGGTCAATCTGCAAGAAGTCGTGTGGGCGCAGGAAGAGGCGAAGAACAACGGTTCGTGGTTCTTTGTCGAGCCGTTCATCGAAGAATGCCTCAGCGACGCCGGGGTGAATCCGAAGCGGCCACGCTATGCCGGACGCATCGCTGCGGCATCACCCGCCACCGGCCTCGCCAAGCGGCATCAGGCCGAACAGGGCGCGTTGATCGCCGATGCGTTGGGCCAAAACGTGCGTGACGAGATAAGACGCCGCCGCAAAAGTTGACAGATTTTCCTGTGTCGGCCCCCACCTGGCACGAAGCGATAAGGTTTTGAACTATGAGCATCGAAGTCAAAGTCCCCGTTCTGGGCGAATCGATCAGCGAAGCGACCATCGGCGAGTGGCTTAAGCAGCCGGGTGACGCGGTTGTCGCCGATGAGCCGATTGCCAGCCTTGAAACCGACAAGGTTGCGGTCGAAGTCCCCTCCCCGTCCGCAGGCGTGATGGGCCAGCAGCTGTTTGCCGCAGGCGATACCGTGCAGGTCGGCGCGTTGTTGGCGATGATCGAGGCTGAAGGCAGCGCGCCGGTCAACGCCTCGCCTGCGCCGACGTCCGCACCCGCTCCGGC
>NZ_JBGTFM010000050.1:0-2348 GCF_041747255.1 Blastomonas sp.
GTGCCGCGCACCAGCGTCGCCGTTTCGGCCTCACTCAGCGCGGCCTGCACAGCTTCGGGCAGTCGCTGAAGGCCCTCGAACATCAGCACCGCATCCTGCAGCCGCGCGATCAGCGCCAAATCCGCGACCGCTTCGACCACATCGCCTTTCAGCTCCGCCACCTGCACGCGCAACACCGGCGCGCCGTTTTGCACAAAGGCGGCGGCCACCTCATCGGCCCCGTGCTTGTCCTGACCACAAAGAAGCACGGGCGGATTCGGCAGCGCCAGATAGGCCGCGATCTGGTCCGACAGCGCCTGCTGCGGCGGCAGACCACGGCGCTGCAAACGCCAGCCCGACGCTGCCAGACGCCGCGCGCCGATCATCAGATCAAGCAAAGAGGGTGCGATACGAAATCCGGGCTGCGGCTGCGCACTTTCCAGCGGGCGGATCATCCGCAGCCGCGCAAATGTGCGCGGGCCTACCAGCACCGCATCAATATCGGCCCCAATCAGATCCCCCCCCAAGAGCCGCGCCAGCGTCGTGGCATTGGGCCTGCCCTGTGCGTAATCGTTCTGCATCAGACCAATGACCTGCGCATAGCGGTGGTCAAGATCCGGCGCCGCCGCGAGGCACAACAGCTTTAGCTCGGTCGCATCCAGCCCAAAATTACGGCGCAGGCGTGCCTGCCACATCGGTGCGGCCTCCAGCGCCTCGAAGCGGCGGCGCAAATCTTCCCGGCTTACCGCTTGCCCGCGTTCGAACCCGGCCTTGAGCACCTCTGCGTCATCGATTGCAGGCCCTGTCGGGCCGCGCGCGTCCGCATACTCGGCCATCGCCAGCGCAAAGACCCCATCGAGCCAGGCGATAACCGTTCCCAGACCCGAGGTCTGCGGGTCGCGGAACCCCGGCAGCGCAATGGCAGGCTGCTCGGACCCCTCCGCATCCAGCGTGATCACCCGCGGATGCGACGCCATCGAGACCATTCCGATGGCCGCACGCAAGCGGTCCCGATCGAACTGGCGCAAGGCGATCTGCACGTCGCGGCCTTCCTGAGCGATCAGGATCACCGCCACCGTGTCCGACTCGGGAAGAAGCGCGCGGGCCGCCTCTCCTGCGCGCGCTTCAAGGATGACAACCGTGGGGTGATCGCAGTTAAGAAAGTGCCTAGCCTCGGCTTCGGTGGCGATCTGGGTGAGATTCAGGTTGACCTCGCTGCGCAACATGACCGCGAGACCTTCGGCAAACATCTGTCTGCGGAACGGTCCGATAACGACCTCAATCTGTGTGACTGAAAGATGTGTCACGGGCCCCCCCGGATTCAATACCCGCCAAGACTGAAGCACCCCGCACCGCGGCGCATGCGCCAAACAGTCAAAAAGCGATCTGGTCCATTGGGCAGGGGCCTGCGCGCCAAATGGCATATCGGCGGGCGTCCCAAAGGCTACCGAAAAGCGCATGCCTTTTGGCAGGGGTCAAACGCGAATAGATTGACCCTGGAATCCAGACGCGAGATTCTGCAACATGAACAAAATTTGCACACCTCGAGATGCAACATATTGATTAGTTTCAAGTATCGTTCCAATCCATCATCGGGTCGCCTCTCATTCTAACATATTGTCTTATAGTAGATATTCTTCATTGGGCAAAATGCTGGCGGCGGATATGCCTACGCTGGATTACGGCGCAGTATGGCAGAATTTGCCCCTCTACGACGACACGCTGCACACACAGTGCACACGAAAATGTGGTCTGCCGCCATATCCCCTGCAGTGCCTGCCGGAACCAGCAGCTCCGTCTTTCTCGATGCGATACTTGGCGAGATGAAAGCAGGCGATGCAAGCAGGAACGCTGAAGTCATACGCCTTCGACCAGGAGTAAGCGCTAAAGATTCGATGGGTTATCGATGCAACTTTAGCTGACTGCTGCGATTGCACTGCTTACGCGACTTTCCCACGTAAGCACTAGGTCCAAAAATGCGCGGAAGAGTAAGTTATTGATTTATAGTGTTTTTTGGCGCACCCGAGAGGATTCGAACCTCTGGCCTCTGCCTTCGGAGGGCAGCGCTCTATCCAGCTGAGCTACGGGTGCATACCGTTCGCGAGATGCTTACGCCATGCTTACGCGAGAGTTTCGTCGGCATGAAGAGCAAACCCAACATTCGCTCAAACCGTTGTTTAGTCACTTCTTTCTTCCAACACAACCAAGCATTACCAGCCTTGACTTCTGCCTTCGGAGGGCGACGCTCTATCCAACTGAGCTACGGGTGCATCTCGCGACAGGAATTGCTCGAATCGCTTACGTGGTGCATATGCGGACTTCGACGTCAGGAAAACCCGCTTCATCGTCGCCCAACAACTCCTTGCTTT
>NZ_JBGTFM010000051.1:0-1655 GCF_041747255.1 Blastomonas sp.
GGCTTCAGCGAAAACGCGCTGCCAAGCCCGATGATCGCATCGGTGACGAAATACAGGCCGACGGCGGACAGCACGGCGGTCACCGCAAAGCCCTTGTACATCGCGCCCATGATCGAGTTGTTTGACCCCAGTCGCACAAAATAGGTGCCGATGATCGAAGTGATGATGCACAGGCCGCAAATGCCGAGCGGCAGGCCGACGAGCGGCAGCAACGCGGCATCATTGCCCGAGACCAGCAGCGCGATTGCCACCATCGTCACGCCGATGGTCACCACGTAGGTTTCAAACAGATCAGCCGCCATCCCTGCGCAATCGCCGACATTGTCGCCAACATTGTCGGCGATCACCGCAGGGTTGCGTGGATCGTCTTCAGGAATACCCGCCTCGACCTTGCCGACAAGGTCTGCGCCGACGTCTGCCGCCTTGGTGAAGATGCCGCCGCCCAGCCGCGCAAAGATCGAGATCAGCGAGGCACCGAATGCCAGCGCGACCAGCCCGTTGACGATGTTGCGGTCTTCAGGATCGCTGAGGCCATGGCCAGCGATGGCGTAGAGATAATAAAAATAGCCCGCTGTCGCGAGCAGCCCCAAACCTGCGACCAGCATCCCGGTAATGGCGCCGGCGCGGAACGCCAGCGTCAGCCCCGCCTGCAGCGAGACGCTGGCGGCCTGCGCGGTGCGCATGTTGGCGCGCACCGAAATGTTCATGCCGATATAGCCCGCCACGCCCGATAGCACCGCACCGAGCAAAAAGCCGATGGCGGATACAGGGTTGCCAAACTTGTCGAGCAAGGCCCAGACCAGCACCAGCACGACTGCGCCGACAATCGCGATGGTGCGATACTGGCGGCCGAGATAGGCCTGCGCGCCTTCCTGAATCGCGGCCCCGATCTCCTGCATCCGCGCGTTACCGGGCGATTGGCTCAAAACCTGGCGGCTGGTGAAAATTCCGTAGAGTACTGCGACAATTCCGCAGACTATGGCAATCAGGACAACATTCATGCATCGCTTCCCCAAAAAACGCAATTCAGGGGCACTCGCGCCTGTTGACAGACGTCGCACTCCTCCCCTTGGCGCATGGTATAAGCCGGTGTGGCGGGCGCGCAACGTCAAAAGCGTGGGCGTGTCAATTGGTTGGCAGGCTAAACGCTATGCAGCCAGCCCAGCCGATCGGGCAGGGGGATTGGTGCGCCTTGCCAGCGTAACGTCAGCCCGCTGCCTGCATTAAAGCGGCCAACCGGGTGGGCGCTGATCGGCAGATGCGCATTGGCATCGACCGCGAACAGCAGCTGATAATCATCACCGCCGGTGCAGGCCGCAAGGCGCATCGCCTGATCATCGCCGAACGCGCTGACAAAATCCGCCGACAGCGGCACTGCGGCGAGATCGATCTCGATGCCAAGCCCCGAGGCTTTTGCCATCCGCGCAGCGTCGATCAGCAAGCCATCCGACACGTCCATCATCGCATGCGCAACCTGCGCCAGCGCGCGGCCCTCTGCCACCAATGCGACCGGGCGGCGGTAGGCACGGATGAGCGATAACGGCGCGGTCTTGCCCGCCTTGAGCAGCTGCAAACCCGCCCAGCCGTTGCCGATGGGGCCGGTGACGAACATCGTGTCGCTCTTAAGCGCTCCACTGCGCGCAGGGGGCAGGGGC
>NZ_JBGTFM010000052.1:0-2105 GCF_041747255.1 Blastomonas sp.
CTCAAGACCGCGATCGAAGGCGGCGAGAATGCTGCCATGAAGACCAAGACCGACGCGCTGGCGCAGGCCGCGATGAAGCTGGGTCAGGCGATCTATGAGAAGGAACAGGCCGCTGCTGCCTCGCCCGATACCGAAGCGACGGCTCCGCAGGACGATGTGGTTGACGCCGAGTTCTCTGAAGTTGACGGCGACGCGAAAAACTGATTGCCGGATTGATGACAGACAGTCCAGCCGGGCGGGATGATCGGGAAGGTTGGCGAAAGCCAGCCCCCCGGTGATCCCGTCCGGCCGCTGCATGAAGAATCGCGACCTATGACCATGACCACAGCCACCGACTATTATGAGTTGCTCGGCGTCTCGCGGACCGCTGATGACGCCACGCTCAAATCCGCCTATCGCAAGCTGGCGATGCAATGGCACCCGGATCGCAACCCGGGCGATGCCTCAGCCGAGGCCAGGTTCAAGGCAATCAGCCAGGCTTATGACTGCCTGAAAGACCCGCAAAAGCGCGCGGCATATGATCGCTTTGGCCATGCAGCTTATGAAAGCGGCATGTCGGGCGGTGGCGGCGGCCAAGGGCCGGAGGGCTTTTCAGACCTTGGCGACATTTTCGACACCATTTTCGGTGGCGGCGGTGGCTTTGGCGGCGCGGGCGGCAGACGCGGCCCGGTGCGCGGCGCTGATTTGCGCTATGACATGGAAATCTCGCTGGAGGAGGCCTATCACGGCAAGGCCAGTGAAATCACCATCGATGTCGCGGCGACCTGTGACACCTGCGAGGGCAAGGGCGCGGAGCCGGGCACCAAGGTGCGCACCTGCAACCTGTGCGGGGGATCGGGCAAGATGCGGGCGCAGCAGGGCTTTTTCGTGGTCGAACGCACCTGCCCGAATTGCCATGGTAGCGGCAAGGTGATCGAAAGCCCGTGCCGCGCGTGCGGCGGCGAGGGCCGTGTCGACAAGGCGCAGACGCTGTCGGTCGATATTCCGCCTGGCGTCGACAACGGTACTCGCATTCGCCTGTCGGGCAAGGGCGAGGCGGGGCCGAACGGCATGCCCTCGGGCGATCTATATATTTTCATCCATGTTGCGCGGCATCGTATCTTCGAGCGCGACGGCACGACGCTGCTTACGCGTGCGCCAATCAGCATCACCACAGCCGCGCTGGGCGGCGATATCGAGATTCCGGGGCTCGATGGCAGCCGTCACCGCATCCATATTCCCGCCGGCATCCAGTCGGGCAAGCAGCTGCGCCAGCGCGGCGCGGGCATGCCCGTTCTGCAGGGACGCGGCACCGGTGACATGGTCATCCAGATCGATGTCGAGACACCGACCAAGCTGACCAGCCGCCAGAAGGAACTGCTGCGCGAATTCCAGGCGACCGAGACCGGACAGGAAAGCCCCGAAAGCACCGGCTTTTTCGCCAAGCTCAAGGAAATGTGGGACGGCATCGGCGAGTAGGCTTTTTCGCCAGCCTGCTGTTTTCCGGCGAACGCCGGAATCCAGGGCGACTGCAGTGCCATCTGCCTCCTGGATTCCGGCCTCCGCCGGAGAACAGAGTGTCATGTCAGCCACAGCCCGACCGGCCACGCCGCAATCGCCAGTAACGTGCCCAGCGGAAATCGGCTCGCAGCTGTTACGTTGCCCCCGCGCCGCTGCATCACCAGCGCGACGATCAGCCCCAGCCCGCTCGCACCCAGCAACACCATCGGCAGCGCCTGCCAGCCCAGCCACAGCCCGATCGCCCCCATCAGCCACGGATCGCCGCCGCCCATGCCATCATGGCCGCGTGCCCGCCGGTAGCCCCAGGCCACCAGCCAAAGCAGCGCAAAACCGGCTATCCCGCCGATCAGCCGCTCGGTGAGGGCAGGGGCAAGGCCAGCGAGGCCGCTGACGATCCCGCCCAGCGCCAGCAGCGCGGTCAACCGATGCGGCAACCAGAAATGCCGCAAATCCAGCCACGCCAGCGGCAGCAGCAGCCAGCCGAACGCGGCCAATGCCACGCCCTCCCATCCGGGTTGCACGGCCATCGCCAGTGCGCCGATGCTGGCCGCGAGCAGCTCAATCCACAGCGCGTCCCTGCCAATGCTCGCACCGCATCGCGCACA
>NZ_JBGTFM010000053.1:0-3368 GCF_041747255.1 Blastomonas sp.
GGCACCATTTTGTTGGACGGCATCGAGCTCACTGCAGAGAACCGTCGACTCTGGAGGGACAGCATTTCGTATGTCTCCCAAGACAGTTTTCTGATTCATGACACTTTGGCTGCGAACCTTGCCTTCGGACGGAGCGACATCAACGAAGAAGACATGTGGGCCGCTCTCAGAACTGCATCGGCAGACGGATTTGTAAGTGCGCTCGAACGAGGTTTGCAAACGGTGGTCGGTGACCGGGGCCTCCGGCTTTCGGGAGGGGAGCGACAGAGAATAACCTTGGCGCGGGCGCTTTTGAGGAAGCCCCAACTGCTTATTCTGGACGAGGCGACGAGCGCGCTGGACTGGGAAAATCAGGCGATCATTGCAAAGGCAATCAATGATCTGCGCGGTGAGGTCACTGTCGTGACCATCGCTCATCGCCCGTCGCTCATATCATTTGCCGACTGGGTGGTTGCACTTCGCGACGGCAAAGTGGTGGAAACGGGTAGCTATGCCCAGATAGCTGGATCACCCGAGAGTTATCTCGCAAATGTGATCAGTTCCGAAGGATAACGTCGGGCCGCCTCCAGCCCGGCATTGCACAAATTGAGGATGCCGATCGATCGCATTAGGATAAGAGTCCCATTGCGTGACCCTGGTTGCAGCAATATCAGAAACAAAATGAAGCAAACGCCGTTTATGGGCGAGAGGCGTCAGAATGTTGATTTCCGTTGAGAAGTGACCCTGGGGCGGCGAGAGTTTTCACTGAGATTTGACCCATGTTTGAGCTTCTTCCTGACTGACTGGTCAGGGGGATGAGGAGTGATCAACATGGATTTATTGAGTGTGATACGTCGTTGGCGATTTCGTCAGGACATGCCGATACGCGAGATTGAGCGGCGCACGGGGCTATCGCGGAACACGATCCGCAAGTATCTGCGAGCCGATACCGTTGAGCCGAAGTTCAAGGTTCCGGCACGACCAGGCAAGCTGGCGCCGTTTGCCGACAAGCTGCGAGGGTGGCTTGGTCAGGAAGCGGGCAAAACCCGCAAGAACAAGCGGACCGCCAAGCGGATGCATGCGGAACTGGTCGCGCTGGGCTATGAAGGCTCATATGGGAGGGTCGCGGCTTTTGTCCGTGCGTGGAAAGTTGACCAGCAGCGACAGCAGCAGACCAGCGGTCGCGGCACCTTTGTGCCTTTGGTGTTTGCGCCGGGAGAGGCGTTCCAGTTTGACTGGAGCGAAGACTGGGCGGTTTTAGGCGGGGAACGGATCAAGCTGCAGGTGGCGCATACCAAGCTGTCTCACAGCAAGGCGTTCATTGTCCGGGCCTATCTGCTGCAGACACATGAGATGCTGTTCGATGCTCTGGCCGAGGCGTTCCGGGTTCTGGGCGGTGTGCCTGGCCGCGGTATTTTTGACAACATGAAAACGGCGGTCGATCGTGTAGGCTCGGGCAAATCACGGCAGGTCAATGCCCGCTTTGCCGCGATGGCCAGCCACTATCTGTTCGAGACTGATTTTTGTAACCCTGCTGCAGGTTGGGAAAAGGGGCAGGTTGAGAAAAATGTGCAGGATGCTCGGCGCAGGTTATGGCAGCCGATGCCAGACCTGCCTGATCTGGATGCGTTGAATCAATGGCTTGAGGCACAGTGCGTCGCGCAATGGGGGCACATCCAGCATGGTGGGCTGCCTGGAACGGTCGCCGATGTGCACGCTAGGGAGCTGCCCAGCCTGATGGCGCTGGGCCGTCCTTTTGACGGCTTTGTCGAACACACCAAGCGGGTGTCTCCGACCTGCCTCGTGAACTATGACCGTAACCGCTACAGCGTGCCGGCATCCTTTGCCAATCGGCCAGTGAGCGTGAGGATATATCCCAAGCGGATCGTCATTGCTGCCGAAGGGCAGATACTGTGTGAGCATCCCCGTATCATTGAGCGTTCGCATCATCTGCCGGGGCGCACGATTTATGACTGGCGGCATTATCTGGCGGTCATCCAGCGCAAACCTGGCGCACTGCGCAACGGTGCGCCGTTTACAACGCTGCCTGATGCGTTCCGCAAGCTGCAGGCGATCTTGCTCAAGCGTCCCGGCGGTGACCGGGAGATGGCGGAGATACTGGCGTTGGTGCTGCACCACGATGAGCAGGCGGTGTTATGTGCGGTGGAGCTTGCGCTTGATGCCGGGGTGGCCACCAAAACCCATGTGCTCAATATCCTTCACCGCCTGACCGACGGCAAGGCACCGCCAGCAGCCCCCATCGATGCGCCACAGGCCTTGCGCCTTACAAAGGAGCCGCTTGCCAATATCGAGCGCTATGATGCTCTGCGTGACAGGGAGATCCGCCATGCGTCATGATCCTGCCAGTGCAGCGATCCTGGTCATGCTGCGGGGCCTGAAAATGTATGGCATGGCAGGTGCCGTCGGCGACCTGATCGAACAGGGCGCGCCTGCGTTCGAGGCGGCTGTTCCGACCCTTGCCCAGCTGCTCAAGGCAGAAATGGCTGAGCGCGAAGTCAGGTCGATCGCCTATCAGATCAAGGCTGCCCGGTTCCCGGCCTACAAGGACCTTGCGGGCTATGACTTTGCCGCCAGCGAGGTTAACGAAGCCCTTGTGCGTCAGCTTCACTGCGGCAGTTTTATGGATGGCGCGGACAATGTCGTTCTGATCGGCGGTCCTGGAACCGGCAAGTCGCACATTGCCACGGCGCTGGGCGTTCAGGCTGTTGAACATCATCGCAAGAAAGCCCGGTTCTTCTCCACCGTGGATCTGGTCAATGCGCTGGAGCAGGAAAAGGCCATCAACAAGGCTGGCCAGCTCGCCGAGCGCTTGCTGCGCCTTGACCTCGTGATCCTTGATGAACTGGGCTATCTGCCGTTCAGTCCATCAGGCGGCGCGCTGCTGTTCCATCTGCTCTCCAAGCTCTATGAGCAAACCAGCGTCGTCATCACCACCAACCTCAGCTTCAGCGAATGGGGCGGCGTGTTCGGCGATGCGAAAATGACGACCGCCTTGCTCGATCGCCTCACCCACCACTGCCACATACTCGAAACCGGAAACGACAGCTTCCGGTTCCGCGCCAGCAACGCACCCAAAAACCGAAAGGAGCAAACAGCCTCTTGACCCAAAACCTGCAACGACCAAACTAGCAACCACCCGGGTCAAATCTCAATGAAAATCCAGGGTCACTTCTCAACGGAAATCAACATTCTAACGACAGCATGGTGCGCGCAGGCAGTAGGCTGGGCTTTCCACCGAGCAAGACCGGATCAAAGCCCGAGATCACCGCGCGGCCTAATGGGCTGTGTGCGGCAAGGGTCGAAACATGGGTGACGTGACCGGTTTCGGGAAAGAGCGACAGAACGTTGAAATGCCGGTTGTTGCTGCC
>NZ_JBGTFM010000054.1:0-3487 GCF_041747255.1 Blastomonas sp.
TATGCACCATCAGGCCCAGCATGTTCTGGTGCGATGCGGTGCCGTGAGCCTGAACCATCCCGCTAAGCTTCTGTTGGATCACATAGCCTGCCTGGACGATCAGCCCGATCGACAGGCCCATGAACAAACTTCGCAATGCGCCGGGCCGGCGCAGCTCACCCACTACTGCGATAAACATCAGCAGCATGCGCAGGACCTGCAAGGGCACGAACGCCGATGCCGTCGGCACCGAACTGACCGCGATCGAGACCGTCGCGGGTACCATGTAAAGCACGATGAGGCCAATGAAGGGCACGCGATTGGCGCTCGCCGCTCGCGTGGCGATCAAGGCCCAACAAAGTGTATCGATCGGCGACACCAATATTCCGCGCACGGTGCCCGGCCATGCCCGCCCGGTGATGATCGCCGCATCGACTTGCAAGGTGCCCATCGCGAAGGTCAGCGCGCCGATGGCGAGGAGCGCCGTGTTCCGATGGCGGCGGTGCTGGTTGAGCAGGGCGACGAAAATCGGAAAGCTCAGCAGGATGAGGGCCAGTGCTACGAAACGCATGGGTCAGGCGAGGTCCCGCAAGGCTGAACGAGACATCATGATCACAGATATGCCTTCATCAAATCTATCCTGCGGGCGATCGACTTGTCGCGATCCAGCTCGGTCCCGCTCCGTGCGCAGCGGGCACAGAACCAAAGGTATTTTCTGCTCAACCTACGGGCCCGCTCAAACCCGACGCTATTTAAGTCATCTTGAGCCTGTAATCGTCAAACCAAGGTGAGTGCTCCCCTTCGGTAATAAATCTGGTAAGAAGCGTGCGCCAGTCTGCCGGTCCCCGCAGCGCCTCCCAAGTAGTTGGGGCCGACTCAGATAATGTTCGATAGAGGATCGAGTCACTTAACACGCGTCGAATTGCCTCGGCGAAGCCGTTGGCGTCGCCTGACTTGAACATGGTGCAATTGTCTCCGTCCGCCAGTATGGACCTAAACATCGGATGATCGGTGCACACGATCGGCGATCGGGAGGCAACTGCCTCAAACATTGTCAGCGGGAATCCTTCGGGATAGGCTGTACGGCTGGGAACTGCGACAATGTCCGCTTCCCGAAACATTTCGAACACAAGTTCATTGCCGACGATACCGCGGAAGTCAACATGGTCGCCAACGTCAAGGGAGCTAGCAAGCGCCTTCATGCTCTCGATATCACCGAGCCCCGCAAACGAGGCGCGAACGCTCAGACCATCATCCTTCAAATATGCAATCGCGCGAATCAAGTCGCCCACGCCCTTCCGTTCGGCGATCGACCCTGCATATGCTATTTGAAACCAATCCTTCGGCGTCAGCACTTTTGGCGCGTAGTCGGTCGGCTGATAACGGTGCGGCACATCCCAAGCGATCAATTTATCGCGAGCAACGCCTATTTCGGCCAAGTGCCTAGTTGCCGGGACACAATGATTGGAGACCATTCGAATGCGCTTATTGTTAAGGATGTGAGCAATCCGTTTACGGCGCAAATACTGCTTGAGGCCGCGTTCATTATAGCTGTTGGCGAGCCCGGCAAAGACACGCTTGCCCGACTTTATCGCAGCGATCAGTAGCTCGGGATATGAAAAGTGCGCGATGATCGTATCAGCGCTCGCGCTCTCAACGGCCGCCTTCAGCACGCCTCGATTGGCCCCGGAGGCACCCAAGGAGACCACACGAACGCCCTCCATCGGCCACTCGTCTTTCGCGGCGTCCGTGACATAGCTGTAGATCGTGACATCCACGTTTTTGACGCGCAGGTCCAGGATCAGTCGAGCTACCTCGTCGTGGGTAGCATAAATCTGCTGTGCCCCTTCAGAATGGCGCCGAAGAACATCAGAAAAATCACCTGCGTAGAAGAAGATTGCGACGCTCCGGCCGACAGGTTCATTTTTCATTCGAGCAATCTTCCCCGCCAGCGGTTTTCGTCGAATGAGTTAGCGGGGGCGGCACATGCTGACAATCGTCTTAAAGATTACCGGCTGCCGCCAAGGTGCTGCTTCACCAAATTTTCCGAACGAGCCTGCACCTTCCTGCGCTGCAAGAGGAGCGAGTGATCGAATGTTAGTTTACCCACAATTTTCGCGGGATTGAAAACCAGTGCTTTGGCGAGGAAGGGCATAGTCAGCCACATCGAGGCGGAGTTAGCCGCCTAGATCCAGTCGAGGCGCACCTTATCGTTAAGGCCGAGCTCGGCAAGTCGGGCTTTTAATTCCTCGGTCTGCCGCGCCAGCTCGTCCGAAAACCGCTCGTGCGTCTCCACCACCGCGAACTTGATTCTGTCGATCGCGCCGGTGTCGATGAGCCGGTTGATGGCCCCAATTTCAGCCCCTTCGATGTCGAGTTTCAGCACGGCTACCGGCTTGTCGAGGCTCATGATGAATTCCGAAATGTCGATGCAGGTGACCGTTTCGGTTGTTACCGGCGCGTCGAACGATTCCGCGACGAAGCTGGCGGCAACCGTTGTGTCGATGCTGTCGAATTCCCGGTGTGCGACGGGCGTGGACAAGGTGAGAGTGCAGTCCCTGTCCATCAGGCCTTTATTGTGAAGGTGCACATTCGGATGAAGCGCGAAACGCTTGCGGAGAATGTCGAAGCAGACCGAGTTCGGCTCGAAGGCATGAACCGTGGCCCCAGCGCGGACGGCCTTTGACGTTACGAGCCCCACGTTCGCCCCGCCGTCGATCACGATGTCGCCGGGCGAAATCGGGACGAATAGGTCGATGGCATCGAAGTTGAGGGTCGCACTCCGGCGGAGGCTGTTCGTCGTTCGCTCCACGACCGGGTTGAACCGAATCGCGCGATACATCTGCTTCGCTAAGGTCTGCATTTCAGGCGAGTAGCATTTCTTGGCGACGACGCAAAGAGGCGTGTGGGCTAGGCCATACTTGTGCTAGTTGTTGGCCTCGTCGTCGTCGTCGTTCTGGAACGCTTCGCGGCGCGCGGCCATCAAGCGTGTGTGACGGGGATAAACGGGTTATGGAAACGTCAGACCATTTGGTCCCATTCATTGCGCGGGCCATATTTTTCGTCGTTTTCCCGCTGAATACGATCAATGTGGGGCGCAACGCGCAGGATGATGCCGACAAGGGCGAAACCTACGCAGATGTCTCTGACGACTTCCATCCATGTCATTGAGACCTCCTGTAACGTCGATCGAGCCACGCAGGGCGTGCTGCATAACATGTCTAGATTTGTGCCGCAAAGTTTTTGTACGACCAGTTGACGAGCGTCTGGGCGGCACTTTAATCAGGCGAAACTAAAAAAGTCGTTCTGCAATGGCGAACCGCGCGGAACGAACAGCAGGTCGAGCTGGACCAGGTAATCGCGGATGCGCGAGTGGCCCGCGATATCGAGCATCACGAACCCCCGCTCCTCCATAAAGGCGAGCACTTCTTGCAATGTCGGTGCACCCGCGTTGTAGCGCGCCACCGCCGCTTCGAGCTGGACCAGGCTGGCACGGCCCAGCGTGGCC
>NZ_JBGTFM010000055.1:0-8775 GCF_041747255.1 Blastomonas sp.
TGGGCGCGGTGGGCCGCCGATATCAAAGCCTTGCTGGGCACGCAGCCAGTGTTCAGGCAATCGCCGCCCATCGGTCCGCGCTCGATCAGCAGCGGCTTCAAGCCAAACATCGCGCAGCCCCCGGCGGCGGTGAGGCCAGCCGATCCGGCACCGATTACGATCACGTCATGGGTATTTTTCATAATGCTCGTTTCGGCAGAAGAATGGTGCTGGTTACATGCGGGGCATATGATTAGACGTTGGCTATCAAGTAAAAGGGAATCCAGCATGAATGTCGAAAATTCGCGTGAATATTATGGCAAGGTGCTGTCGCAATCAGCCGATTTGCGCACCGATGCGTGCACCACGGCAGAGGCCCCGCCGCTCGCGGTGCGCCAGGCGCTGGCCAATGTGCATGCCGATGTGAAGGCGCGCTATTATGGCTGCGGATTGATCGCACCATCGTGCATCGAGGGCGCGCGGGTGCTCGATCTGGGCTCGGGCTCGGGGCAGGATGCCTATATCCTTGCGCAGCTGGTGGGCGAACATGGCGAGGTCGTCGGCGTTGACACCACGCCCGAACAGCTGGCCATCGCCAATGCCCACCTCGAATGGCACCGCGAGACCTTTGGCTATGCTAAGTCGAACGTGCGCTTTGTTGAAGGCGATATTGAACAGCTTGATACGCTCGATCTTGAACCGGGCAGCTTTGATATTATCGTGTCCAACTGCGTGATCAATCTGGTGGCGGACAAGGCAAAGGTGTTCGCCGATGCGCACAAGCTGCTCAAGACCGGCGGCGAGATGTATTTCTCCGATGTCTATTCGAACCGGCGGGTGCCACAGCATTTGCTGAACGATCCGGTGCTGCACGGCGAATGCCTGTCGGGCGCGCTGTATTGGGGCGATTTTCTCAAGCTCGCCAAAGCGGCCGGTTTTGCCGATCCGCGGCTGGTCAAGGATCGTCCGCTCGGCATCGGTGACCCGCGCATTGCCGAGATGCTCGACGGCATCGATTTCTTCTCCGCCACCTACCGGTTGTTCAAGCTCGACGGGCTCGAGCCTGAGTGCGAGGATTACGGGCAGGCGGTGGTGTATCTCGGCAGCGTCGAGGGCGAGGAACGCGTGTTCACGCTCGACAAGCACCACCTGATCGAACGCGGCCGGATCTTCCCGATCTGCGGCAACAGCTGGACGATGCTCGCCGAAACGCGCTTTGCCGAGCATTTTCAGTTTATCGGCGATTTTTCGACGCATTACGGCGTGTTCGATGGCTGCGGCGGTGGCCTGCCGTTCGTTCAGGCGACCGGCGAGGACAGCGATCTGGTGGGATGCTGCTGAGCGCCTTGCGGCTTGCACTCCTCACTTCCGCTCAGCCTGAGCCTGTCGAAGGCCCCGCATGCCCTCACCCGATCGCTATCCGTTCTCCGGCGAAAGCCGGAGCCCAGCAGCGGGGTTTCGCTGTGGCCGCCCTGGATTCGGGCTTTCGTCGGAAAGGCGGCTGGGCACGACGCCGACCCGTGCGCGTGGCCTTCGACAAGCTCAGGCTGAGCGGAGGTGGGTAGGCATATGCACGTCTTCCTGACCGGCGCGACGGGGCTCGTTGGCGGGGCGCTGGCGGGCGCTTTGCTCGATGCCGGGCACCGGGTCAGCGTGCTGGTGCGCGGCCAGGGGCGCGATGTGCTCGATATGGACGGACGCGACCGGATCGGCGAAATCGCGGTTTTCGCTGGCGACGTGGCGTGGCCCGGCTTCGGACTGGTCGCAGCGCCGCAAGGCGTCGATCTGCTGGTGCATTGCGCTGCGACGGTTGATTTTGCCGCTGCCGATGCGGTGCATCAGGCGGTGAATGTCGGCGGCACCGCCCATGCGATTGCGCTCGCGCGGGCATGGGGCTGCCCGCTGCTGCATGTCTCGACCGCTTATGTCTGCGGTCGCAGTGATGGTGTGATCGACGAGGCCTCCGCCGACCCCGCATCCGATTTCACCAACGGCTATGAGGCGAGCAAGGCGCGCGCCGAAGCATTGGTCGAGGCGGCGCAGGGCGAGGGCCTCAGCGCAAGCATCGCACGTCCGGCAATCGTCGTCGGGCGGTTGAGCGACGGGGCGATCCCACGCATCGATGGCTTTCATCATTTGTTCCGCCTGTTCGGATCGCCGCTGCTGGGCGCGGTTCCTGCGGTGGCCGATGCAGCCTTTGCGCTTGTGCCCTTGTGCCATGTCACCGCCGGGCTGATGGCGATGGCCGAGCAGCATGATCTTTTCGCGGGCCGCCGCGTTCATCTGGCCGGAGCCGCGCCGTTTGCGATGGCGGATATGCTGCGCATCGTCGCCAGCTATCCCGGCACGTACCCGGCGCAGATGGTCGATCCGGCAATCCACGATCCCGCCAGCCTCGACCGGCGCACGACGATGGTCCACCGCCGCATCGGCCCGCAGTTTTTCGACTATTTCCTGCGCTCCCCGCACTTTGCCGGGGATACGCTGCGTGATCTCGCCTCGATTTCCCCGCCACCGGTCGACGAACCCGCCTTCCGCCGGATGATCGACCACTGCATCCGCGCAGGGTTTCTGGATTGGCGTTAGCGCATACGTCCCTCGACTTCGCTCGGGAACGCGGGAACGGAGCGCCCAGACATTTTAAGTTCGTCACCTTCCGTCTGTCCCGAACCCATCGACGCCGCCTGTCGGCGTTGCTCAGGATGAACTTCAGCACAGGCTGAAGTCGAGGGACGTACGCGCCTACCCTAGCTGAAATTCGCATTCCGCTTCTGCATGAACGCGAACACCGCTTCCATCTGGTTGGGGGTGCGGATGATCTGGTCTTGCAGCACGCTTTCTTCCATTAAGATGGCGTCGGTGTCGAGATCGGGAGTGCGGTTGAACAGGTCTTTGGCGGCGCGGATCGCGTCGGGGTTTTTGCTCGCGATGTCGGTGGCAATGGCCATCGCGCGCGCGTGCGGGTCGGCATCGACATGCGTGGCAAAGCCGATGCGGCCTGCCTCCTCGCCTGAGAATTCGCGGTTGGTGTAGGTCAACTCGCGCAACGCATCGTCGCGCACCGTGCCGCGCCACAGCGCATAGCCGCCCATGTCGGGGATCAGCCCCCAGCGCATTTCCATGATCGATAGCCGCGCATCGGGCGCGATGATGCGGATGCACGCGCCTGACATGATCTGCAGCCCGCCGCCAAAGCACACCCCGTGCACCGCCGCGATCACTGGCATCGGCAGCCTGCGCCAGCCGAACGCGACCTCCTGAAAGCGGTTGGTGTTGCCGAACGGCCGGTCGGTAAGCCTTGCGGGCGTATCGCCGCCCGCAGCCCCTCCCGACGCACCGTCAGGCGCACTGAAACTCGCCATATCGAGTCCGGCGCAAAACGAGCGGCCCTCGCCCGAGAGCACCACCGCGCGCACCCCGGGTTCGGTCTGCAGCCGCTTGAGCGCGGCGATGATGCCATCGAACATCGCCGGATCGAGCGCGTTCATTTTGTCGGCACGGTTGAGCCGCACATCGGCGACGTGGTTTTCGATTGTGATGCTGACGCGGTCGTTCATTGCGGTCATTCTCCTGCGGCGCGGGCCAGCGCGCGTTCTACCAAGGGCAACTGGTCGTTGCCGAAATACATGTCATCTTGCCCGACAAAAATCGAGGGGCTGCCATAGCCGCCGCGCGCCACCAGCGCATCGGTGTTGGCGCGCAGCCTGTCCTTGATGGCTTGTGTCGCGGCCCTGGCGATCAGCCCTGCGCCGTCCATGCCGATGCTGTCTGCCACGGCGGCGATTTCCGTCGGGTCGTCAAGATTGCGCTGGCGCACGAAATAGGCGTGGAACGCGGCGTCGGCAAAGCGCTCGAGCGCGTGCTGGTCATCCTCCAGCGCGCAGGCGGCGCGCATCGCGTACACGCTTTTGAGCGGGTGATGCGGCGAAGGGAATTGGATTTCCAGCCGGGCCAGCGCTGCCCAGTCGCGCAAGGTCTTGGCGCTGTGTCGCCATTTCGGGCTGTCGCCGCTTTCCCGCGCGGCATAGACCTGCGGGTTGGCCGCGTTGAACACTCCGCCAACCAGAATTGGTGTCCAGCGGATCGTCGCGCCATGCGCGGCGGCAATCGGGCGGATGTTGTGGAACGCGAGATAGGTCCATGGGCTGGAGAGATCGAAGCAAAATTCAATGGGAGTCATGACTTAATCCCGAACAATGTCTCGCGTGCCTGAGCATCGTCGTGCGGATTGCGCTTCACCGCGTCGCGCATCACCGATAGCCCCGCCTGCAGTGCGGGACGGGCGCGGCACAATGCATACCAGCGCGCGATGTGCGGATAATCGTCCAGCGTGATGCCCTGCCGCTTGTGGGTCATGATCCACGGGAAAACCGCCATGTCGGCGATGCTGTAGTCTGCGCCGGCGACATAGTCCGCCTCGCCCAGCCGCCGGTTCAGCACGCCGTAAAGTCGCGCCGCCTCGCGTTCGTAGCGATCAATCGCGTAAGGCAGCTTTTCGGGCGCGTAGAGCTTGAAATGGCCGTTCTGCCCAAGCATCGGGCCGAGTCCGCCCATCTGCCACATCAGCCATTGTGTGACACTATAGCGCCCGCGCAGGTCGGCGGGCATGAACCGCCCGGTCTTTTCGGCCAGATAGAGCAGGATCGCGCCGGTCTCAAAGATGCTCACCGCATCGCCGCCGCCGGGCGGACCATGATCGACCATCGCCGGGATGCGGTTGTTGGGGCTGATCGCCAAAAAATTCGGCGCAAACTGTTCGCCCGCGCCGATGTTCACCGGCTTGACGGTATAGGGCAGGCCGCATTCCTCGAGCATGATCGATATCTTCCAGCCATTGGGGGTGGGGGCGAAATACAGATCGATCAACGGCCTCTCCTTGCGGTGCTACCTAATCAGCCATTCACCGCATGGCCGGGTGTGTTGACGCCCATGCTGGTGAGGTAGCGCTTTACGTTGCGCGCAGCCTGGCGCAGCCGTTGTTCGTTTTCCACCATCGCTATGCGGACATAACCTTCGCCATCCTCGCCATAGCCGACGCCAGGCGCGACCGCGACCTTGGCATGGGTGAGCAGCTGCTTGGAAAATTCAAGACTGCCCATATGCGCGAGCGCAGGCGGCAGCGGTGCCCAGGCAAACATCGATGCACGCGGCGGCGGGATGTCCCACCCGGCGCGGCCAAAAGCCTCAACCATCACATCGCGCCGCTTGTGATACAGTGCGCGGTTGGAGGCGACGATATCCTGCGGGCCATTGAGCGCCGCGCAGGCCGCCGCCTGAATCGGGGTGAACGCACCATAATCGAGATAGCTTTTGACGCGGGTCAGCGCCGCGATCAGCTGTGTGTTGCCGACCGCAAAGCCCATCCGCCAACCGGCCATCGAATAGGTTTTCGACATCGACGTGAATTCGACCGCGACATCCTTGGCACCGGGCACCTGCAGGATTGAGGGCGTCGGGCAGCCGTCGTAATACAGCTCGCTATAGGCAAGGTCGGACAGCACCCAGACCTTGTTCTCTTTGGCCCAGGCCACCAGCCGCTCGTAGAACGCCAGATCGACGACCTCGGCGGTAGGATTGGAGGGATAGCCGACGACCAGCACCGAAGGCTTGGGCACGGTGAACGCCATCGCGCGATCGAGCGCGCGCCAGTATTCCTCATCGGGTGTGGTCGGCACCGAACGGATCGTCGCCCCGGCGATGATGAAACCAAAGGTATGGATCGGGTAGCTGGGGTTGGGCGCGAGCACGACATCGCCCGGCGCGGTGATCGCATTGGCGAGGCTTGACAGGCCCTCTTTTGACCCCATCGTCACCACCACCTCGGTGTCAGGATCCAACTCGACATTGAAACGCCGCGCATAATAATTGGCCTGCGCCTTGCGCAACCCGGGGATGCCCTTCGATGCCGAATAGCCATGCGCATCGGGCTTGCGTGCGACCTCGCACAGCTTGTCGATGACATGCGGCGGCGGCGGCAGATCGGGATTGCCCATGCCCAGATCGATAATGTCCTCGCCGCCCGCGCGCGCTGCGGCCCGCATCGCGTTGACTTCGGCGATGACATAGGGCGGCAGGCGTTTGATGCGGTAGAATTCGTCGGACATGGGGACTTCGCTTTTCTCTTTTGCTCCGTGAAGGGAGCACAATATGTGCCGCAAACGCGGGAGTCTGTCGAGGAAAAGCGGGGATGCCAATAAATCCTCCCACAGCTTGTCCGGGGGAGGGGACCATCCGCAGGATGGTGGAGGGGCGATGCGCCGCCGCTGGAAAGTCACCCCGCCGTCAGCCTTTCAGGATGCCACCACCCCGAGACAAGCCGGGAGAGGATATGGAAGACCGAGACGACTTATCTTTGTCGCGCGGTGCTGCTAGGGCAGGGACACGAGCAAAACGAGAGGCCGAATATGGCGAGCAATACCGAAACCAGCACACCCGGCCTGCCGACGCTGGAAGATATGCAGCACTGGACCTGGGTGGTCGGCCGCGCCCAGCAGATGATCATGGAGCATATGGCGGCGGTCGCTGACCAAAGCCCCGCTGACCTGTCGAAGTTCACCGATCCCGCCGCGCTGCAGCGCCAACTCTCCGGCTGGATGGGCAATATGCCCAAGGCGATGTTCGATGCCCAGGTTGATATGTGGACCGAAGGGCTGCAGCTGTGGCAGGGCTTTCTGGGCGCGGTTACCCCGCCCGGTTTGATCGAAGAAGCTGAAGGCGGCCCGCCCACGACGCCAGCGACGGTGCCCGAGCTGCGATCGGACCGCCGGTTCGCGGCGCGCCAGTGGCATGACAATCCGGTCTATGCGTTGATCCAGCAGAGCTATCTGATGGTGTCGGACCATATGCTCGGGCTCACCGACAAGGTCGACGGGCTAGAGCCGCGCCAGAAGGAGCAGCTGCGCTTCATGACGCAGGGGCTGCTCGACGCGTCAAGCCCCGGCAATTTCCCGCTCACCAACCCGCTGGTCATGGAAAAGATCGTTGAAAGCAATGGCGAAAACCTGATCAAGGGGCTCGATCATCTGCTCAATGATCTGCGCAAGGGCCAGCTCACGCATACCGACCCGGATGCGTTCGAGCTTGGCCGCAACATCGCGGTGACCCCGGGCAAGGTCGTGTATGAAACCGATCTGTTCCAGCTGATCCAGTATGATCCGGCAACCGACAAGGTGCTTGAGGTGCCGCTGGTGATTTTTCCACCGTGGATCAACCGCTTCTATATCCTCGATCTCAACCCGCAGAAGAGCTTTGTCAAATGGGCGACCGAGCAGGGCATCACAGTGTTCATGGTCTCGTGGAAATCGGCCGATGAAAGCATGGCGGAGATCATCTGGGACGATTACGTCAAGGCGCAGATCGAGGCGATTGACACGGTGCGCGATGCGCTTGGCGTTCGCCATGTCCACACCATCGGCTATTGCGTGGCGGGCACGACACTGGCCGCCACGCTCGCCCTGCTTGCCAAGCGGGGCGAGGCCGACAAGGTCAAGAGCGTTACTTTTTTCACCGCGCAGGTCGATTTCGAAAAGGCTGGCGACCTCACGCTGTTCATCGATGACGAGCAGCTGAAAATGGTCGAGCAGCTCGGCGGCAAGGGCTATCTTGACGGGCGCTATATGGCGGCGACTTTCAACCTGTTGCGCGGGCGCGACCTCATCTGGAACTATGTGATCAACAACTATTTGCTGGGGGAAGATTATCCGCCGTTCGATCTGTTGCACTGGAACGGCGATACCACCAATCTGCCCGCCAAATGGCACCGCAGTTATCTGAAGGACCTTTATCGAGACAACCGGCTGGTGCAGCCTGGGTCAATGGTGGTCGATGGCACACCGATTGACCTGAGGCTCGTTAAAACCCCAGCCTATATTCAGGCGGGTAAGGAAGACCATATTGCGCCGCTGGAGAGCGTCTGGCGACTGACCCATCATCTGTCTGGCCCGATGCGTTTTGTGCTCGCAGGATCTGGTCATATCGCCGGGGTGGTCAATCCACCGGCGGCCAAAAAATACCAATACTGGACCAACGATGCTGCGGTCGAGAGCCTTGAAGACTTCATCGCCGGGGCAAGCGAAACCAAGGGCAGCTGGTGGCCGGACTGGGTCAGCTGGCTGCAGGCGCAATCTGATGCGACGGTTGTTGCCAAGGGCGCACGCATCCCTGGCAAGGGCACGCTCAAGTCACTCGAAGATGCGCCCGGGCGTTACGTCAAGCAGCGCTGACCGGCTTGATTCGGGGCAGCGGTGCGCCGAGTTGGGTGGAAACCTTCAGGCCTAAGCCCCGCCTGCACAATGACTTTTGTGCAGTGCAACATTTTTCTTGACGATCCTGATTTCGATCATTATTGTGCACTGCAACATAAACGCACATGCAATCGAGATCATCCATGGCCGACACCAACATTCCAGTGAACAGCAAGGACCCGGCAGATGCCTATGCGGCGGCAGTTTCGGCCAAGGCTGAAACGCCTGCTGATGCAGCGCCCAAGCCGGTTGTCTCCAAGGACGCCGCAGATGCTCCCAAGGTAGCAGCGCCGACTGCTGACGCCAAGCCCGCAGCGGCTGAAAAGCCAGCTGAGGTCAAGCCAGCGGCGCCCAAAGCAGAACTAAAAGCGACGGTGACAAAAAAGCCTGCAGCTAAAAAGATTGTGGCAGCGAAGGCTTCGGCCAAGTCTGTCGCTGCCCCGGCAAAGCCTGCCCCGAAAGCAGCCAAGCCCAAGACGACAAAAGCAAAACCATCACCCACCAAAACGCCGGTAGCCACGAAGGCCACCACCACACAGAAGAAGGAAAAATC
>NZ_JBGTFM010000056.1:0-14842 GCF_041747255.1 Blastomonas sp.
CCCGTCTCCCGGACCAGGCTCTTTGGCATCGCCGTTGGTGCGGCGTTGCAGGCTGGCTTCATAGGGCGAGGCGTAGCGCTCGCGCAGGTCCTTCCATTCCATGACCATCGATCCGCCAGTGGCATTGTGCTGCTTTTCCCAAGCGCCCAGCATGTCGAGACAGGCGTGGTCGATGTGGTCAAGGTTTTCGACATGCACATGCACCGCGCGGCCCGACTTCACCGTTTCCAGCACGCTGGCAAGCCGCGGGATGGAAAAGAAGGTGGCTGATCCGTGCAGGAACACATCGGTGCGATTACCCATGTCATCGTCTTCAAGGTCCACGCGCACATGGGTGAAGGTGTAGACGACCTTGGCGGTTGCCAGCACAAAGCCGATGATTACCCCGGTCAACAGGTCGAAGAACACGATGCCGAGCAGGGTCGCGAAATAGATGATGAGCTCGATGCGGCCATAAGACGCAATTTTCTTGATCTGGGCAATGTTGACCAGCTTGTAGCCGGTGTAGACCAGGATCGCAGCCAGCGCGGCGGTGGGGATGTACGCGAGCAGCCAGGGCAGTGCCACGACGGTCGCCAAAATCCAGCCGCCGTGCATGATCGCCGACAGACGGGTCTTGGCGCCTGCCTGCACGTTGGCGGAGGAGCGCACGATCACGCCGGTCATCGGCAGCGCGCCCACCACACCGCACAGGATGTTGCCGACGCCCTGCCCCCGCAATTCCTTGTCATATTTGGTGCGTGGGCCAGTGTGCATCTGGTCAACGGCAGTGGCGCACAGCAGCGTTTCGGCGCTCGCCACAAAGGCAAACACGACACCCAGCAGGATGATGTCCATCGACAGGCCACGCTGCAGCGCCTCTGCCGTCGGAATGTTCAGCGATGCGATGATGTTATCAGGCACGGTGACGCGGTTGATGTCGAACCCGGCAAAGGCGGCAACCATGGTGCCGACGATGACCGCGATCAGCGGCGCGGGCACCACGCTGAGCGCCTTGGGCTTGAACTGGTTCCACACCAGGATCGAGGCAATGGTCGAAACGCCGACAATCGCGGCGAGGTGATGGCTGTCCATCGCCATCGGGAAGATCGCCTTGTAGATTGCCTCGGGGATCGAGATGATGTTTTCCAGGCCGCTGCCGCGCGGGCTGTCATCGATCATCACGTGGAACTGCGAACCAAGGATCAGCACGCCGATCCCCGCCAGCATCCCGTGGATGACCGACGGTGAAATCGCACGGAACCACTGGCCCAGCCGCGCGATCCCGGCAAGCAGCTGCAGCGTCCCGGCGATGAAGCCGACAACCCCCATCATGATCAGGCCGTGTTCTTCCACCAGCTGGTAGCACAGCACCGCCAGCCCCGCCGCCGGGCCGCTGACCTGCAGCGGCGATCCGGCGAGCGAGCCGACCACCAGTCCGCCGATGATGCCGGTGATCAACCCCAGCGCAGGCGGCGCCCCCGATGCAATGGCAACGCCAAGGCAGAGCGGCAGCGCGACAAGAAAGACGACGACCGAGGCGAGCAGATCCTGCGGCCAGCTCTTTTTCAGCGTCTCGAGTTCGCTCATCGGCGGGGCGGTCCTGGCAGTCATGTTTGGGCTCCTGGGGAAGGAAGAGATTTCGGGAAGATCAGGCCGTGCATTCGTGCTTTTCGAGTGCGATGGCGGCCATCTCGCTCGCATAATGTTCGTGCACCGGCACGAATGTGCGCTTGGCGTCGTCATAGGCGGTCACATCACCGGTCCTGATGTCATAAACCCAGCCGTGCAGCACGATATCGCCTGCCGCCAGCCGCGCGGCCACGGTCGGGTGCGTCTTGAGGTGGGTCAGCTGCAGGATGACGTTCTGTTCGAGCAGCATTTTCATCTTGCCGGCATCGTCAAGGTCGGCGCCGATATGATTGACCACCTCAACCGCCGCACGCGAATAGCCGAGCCATTCGCGCACGTGCGGCAGGCTGTCGAGTCCAGCCAAATTCATCGCGCCTTTCATCGCGCCGCATTCGGTATGGCCGCAGACCACGATGTGCGGCACCTTGAGCGCCGCGACCGCAAATTCGATCGAGGCGGTCATGCCGCCGGTCTGCTGGGTGTGCGGGGGTACGATGTTGCCGGCATTGCGGCAGATGAACAGTTCACCGGGCTCGGTCTGGGTGATCATCGCGGTTTCGATGCGCGAATCGGAGCAGGTGATGAACAGGGCTTCGGGGGACTGGCCCTTGGCGAGGCTTTCGAACAGTGCCTGCTTTTCCGGGAAAACTTCGGTCTGGAAGCGGACGACACCAGCAGCAAAATGGGGCATGTGAAGGTTCCTTCGTTGGGTTAAAGTCAGGGGATCGTGAGCGGCATCATGACCAGAGCTCACGCACTTCGCGCGCCTCTCCGGCCAGAGCGGCAGGGGCCCGCACCTCGACAAAGGCCAGGGCATCGGCGATCCAGCGCGCGATCTGCGGCTGGACAAGATAGTACATATGTTGCCGCCCATGGCGCCGCTCCTCCACCAGCCGCGCGGCGCGCAACAGGCCGAGGTGCTGGGACAGGCGCGACGGCGGCAGATTGAGCCGACGGGCCAAAGTGTTCACATCACATTCGCCCAGCCGCAGTTCCTCGATCAACCGGATGCGATCGGGATGCGCGAGCAGTTTGAGCAGCTCGGCAAGCTCTCGCGCGACGTGGACGCGTTGCGGCATGGTCGGTGGTGTCCCTTGGGCGACACGCATCCTTTGCAGGTTGCGTAATCGCCGCAATAAGGGAAAGCGATCGTCTGCGTCAATGCATATCTACAAAGACTTGCAGATATGTAGCTGTTGCCTCAGATCACCTGACTTTGCGCGGACCATTGCCTTGGTAGAAGGTGGCGCCAGTAAAGTGATATGCAGCAACAGGTTGGTTATCCAGCGTCGCCGGTCGAAATTTTGCTTTTTTCGACAGCGCTGAACACGTCACGCGATCAAGTGCACTGTCACCGCTTGTCACCATCACAGCACATTCACTGACCTTGCCAGAGACCTCCACCAGCAGTTTGACCGTGACAGTACCCTGCGCCCCTTTTCTTAGGCTCCCGACGGGATAGCCCAGCACAGCTTTGTCGCTATTAATTATGGTCGGGCCGACGAAATGGCCTTCAACAGGTTGAACCGACCAGACTGGCGCTTCCTCGATGCCGGGTTTGCCGACGTCGGTTTTGTAAAATTGCACGGTTTTGCAGGCTTGCAAATCTGCAGTCGCATCGCCGCTGGTTTCCACCAGCAGGCAGTACTTTGGCTCAAGCGAGAATCCGTCGCTGAGGAATGCCACCTTGGCAGTGCGCATCACCGGCTCGGCTGCTCCCACTGGATAAGATGGCAGGTTGCTCTTCGGAACGTCATCGGCCCTGTCGTCTTTGCTGATTGGAATGTCGGCTGTTGCATGGGCAACAGCGGCAGACATCGTCTGGGTGGCCAGACAAACCAGCATTGCCGGAAGCATCAGTATCCGTCGCATGTTGTCCTCGCAGTGATTACCGGAACGGTGGTTCGTTGAACGCGCGCAATTTGCGGCTGTGGAGCGATCCGCCCTGTTCGCGCAGAAGCTCGCAGGTGCGGATGCCGATCTGCATGTGGGCGGCGATTGCCTCGTCGTAAAAGCGATTGGCCTGGCCGGGCAGCTTGAGTTCGCCATGCAGCGGCTTGTCCGATACGCACAGCATCGTGCCATAGGGGACGCGGAAGCGATAACCCTGCGCCGCGATGGTCGCCGATTCCATGTCGATGCCCACCGCGCGTGACTGCGAAAAGCGCAGCGCGCTCTGGCTGTAGCGCAGTTCCCAGTTGCGATCGTCGGTGGTCACCACCGTGCCGGTGCGCATCCGCCGCTTGAGGTCAGCACCGCTGGTGCCCGAGACGATCTCCGAGGCGCGGGCGAGCGCCTGCTGCACTTCGGCTATGGGCGGAATCGGGATTTCCGGGGGCAGCACATCGTCCATGATATGATCGTCGCGCAGATAGGCATGGGCGAGCACATAGTCGCCGATGCGCTGGCTGGGGCGCAGGCCGCCGCAATGGCCGATCATCAGCCAGACCTCGGGGCGCAGCACCGCAAGATGATCGGTGATCGTCTTGGCGTTGGATGGCCCGACACCGATGTTGACCAGCGTGATGCCGCCAAAATCGGGCGCGAGCAGGTGATAGGCGGGCATCTGGTGCCTGCGCCACGCGCTGTCGGCGACCAGCTGGCTGGGATCCGAATCGGGCTGATCGGTATACAGGCCGCCCGCGCCCGACAGCGCGGTATAGTGGCCCTTGCCAATCTGGCTGGCGGCCCAGCCGACAAACTCGTCAACATAGCGATGATAGTTGGTGAACAGGATGAAACGCTGGACATGTTCGGGCGGGGTGCCGGTGTAATGCCGCAGCCGCGCCAGCGAGAAATCGGTACGCAGGCCATCGAACAGCGACAGCGGCCGCTCCCGCCCGAAGCTCAGAAACCCGTCGGCGATCTCGTCGCCGATGTCGGCAAGCTCGGTGGTCGGGAAATGCCGTGAGAGCTCAAGCGGGGTGATGCTGCCCAGCTCCATCCCGGCGATGCCATCGAGCACATAGGGAAACGGAATTTCCTGGCGGCCCGCCTCGACCGTGATCTCGACATCATAATTGTCGGTCAGGATGGTCAGCTGCTCGGTCAAATAGTCGGCAAACAGTCGCGGGCGGGTAACGGTGGTGCTGTAGGTGCCATTGGCGTTGAGCCTGCCGAATGACTGGCTGGCGATATTGCCATATTCCTTGCCGGCATAGGCGATGCGCAGCACCGGATAAGCAAAGCTGCCGTCGCTGCGGCTTTCAGGAGCGGGGAGCACGCCTTCGTTGACATAGGCCTTGATCGCGGCCTGCAGTCGGGAGATCGAACGCTCGTAGGTTTCGGTCAACTGGTCGATGATGTCAGATACTGTGGTCATGCGTTTCGCTTAACCGCAAAGCGCGGCAGTGTCATTACAGGATAAGGCGCGCGCTTTGGCTGCATTTCAAACAGTTGCAATACAGCGCGGTCAAAGCTTATGCTTGGCATTACAACGAGGCGAGAGGACCATATATGCGGCAAGGCAGGTATTTTGGGCGGATGATGCGCCGGGCAAGTCTCGTGGCAGGCGCGCTGGTGATGGCGGCAGCGGCTCCGGCAACCGCCCAGCAGGCCGGGGGCAACGCAGACGACCGGGTTGAGGTCAACGCATTCAATTCGACCAGCATCCGAGAGATATTTTCGTCATTCGGCAACGCGGTGACGCTCGCCGACCGGCAAAGCCCCGATGGCCGCAATTTCGTCGAGGCCAGCATCGGCGCGCTGAAAATCAACATGTTTTTTACCGCGTGCCCACCCAATCAGCCGACCGCCTGTCAGGGTGTCTATCTGCTGTCGTTCTGGCCCAAGCCGGCGGAACGCAATGCCGGCAACCTCGCGCAGGCAGCGAGCGACTTCAACCGCAACTATGAATTCAGCAAGGCCGGGGTATCGGTTGCGGGCGAGCCCTTTGTCGCGCGCTATCTGATCAGCGACTTTGGGGTCAAACGCGGTACCCTGCGCCGCGAGATCACCAACTTCGTGGTGCTGGCGCAGCGCTTCAATCAGGAGGTGGTCAACCCGCCCGCGCAGTGAGTGCACACAAAAAAGCCGGGATCCATTGCTGGAACCCGGCCTTTGATTGTTGATCGGACAAGCGATCAGGCTTTGGTTTCGTCGTCGCCTGTGGCTTCGGGCTCGTCGTCTTCGGGCTCGTCCACCGGAATGGTGCCGGGCTCAGCGTTGGGATCGAACTTCTCGACAAAGCCGACCGGCGCCTGATCGTCCTCAAACATCTGCTGCATAACATCGACACCGGCCTTCTGCAGCTCGGCCTCGTCATCACTGCGCGCGACGTTGATGGTGACGCTGACCGAGACTTCCGGGTGCAGCGCAATGCGCACCGGGAAGACGCCCAGGGTCTTGATCGGGCGTTCGAGCACGATCATCACCTTGGTGACGCTGTCGGCGCCAGCGGCGTTCAGCGCATCGGCGATATCGCGCACCGAGACCGAACCGTAAAGCTGGCCGCTGTTTGACGAGGCGCGGATCAGCACGATCTGCATGCCATCAACCGATTCAGCGTGTTTGGCTGCTTCATCGCGCTTGGCGACGTTTTCGGTTTCAATGCGCTCACGATTGGCCTCAAACACCTTGCGGTTGGCCTCGTTGGCGCGCAGCGCCTTTTTGTTGGGCAGCAGGAAGTTGCGGGCATAGCCGTCCTTCACGGTGACAACGTCACCGATCGAGCCGAGCTTTTCGATCCGTTCGAGCAAAATGATCTGCATGTCTCTTGCTCCCTTACTTCACGATATACGGCAGCAGGCCGACATGGCGTGCGCGCTTGATGGCCTTGGACAGCTCGCGCTGCTTTTTGCCCGATACAGCGGTGATCCGGCTGGGGACGATCTTGCCCCGCTCGGACATGAAACCCTGCAGCAGGCGGACATCCTTGTAATCGATGATCGGAGCATTCTTGCCCGAGAACGGGCAGGACTTGCGGCGGCGGAAAAATGGGCGTGCCATGGGTCGTTATCCTTTTCTGGCTCAGGCGTCGCGGTCGCGGCGGGGGCGACGTTCGCGTTCCTGCTTGCGCATCATCACCGACGGGCCGGCTTCCAGCTCATCGACGCGCACCGTCAGATAACGGATGACATCTTCGTTGATCGCGGTCTGGCGCTCGAGTTCTGCGACAACACCGGCCGGAGCCTCAATGTTGAGCATCACAAAATGCGCCTTGCGGTTCTTTTGAATCTTGTAGGCGAGGTTGCGCAGGCCCCAGGTCTCGGTCTTGGTGACCTTGCCTGCGTTCTGTTCGACAATCTCGGTGGCGGCTGCTGCCAGCGTATCAACCTGGGCCTGTGACAGGTCCTGGCGCGCCAGAAAAACATGCTCGTAAAGCGGCATGTGGACGTCCTTTGCTCATCTGCCGATCGCTGATGCGCGCACCGTGCGTCACACCCCTCCGGCTTTCTTCATGCTTTGTTGGAAAACGGTCAGTCGTCCGTGGGCAAGCGCGGGCTAATACCCAAAGCCCGCAGGAAAGCAAGTCTGGTGATGAGAAAAAGCGCCATGAATGTTCGTCCTCAGCCCGCTGCGCCAAAAATGCGGACCTGATTGCGGCCGCTGTTTTTCGCTTCATAAAGGGCAGCATCGGCGTTGCGCAGCACCTGCCGGTTCGGTTCGCTCGGGTTAAACGCGGCGATGCCCGCCGAGAAAGTGACCTTGCCGATGGATGAGCCATTGTCGCGATTGACCAGCGAGCGTTCGGCCAGATCTTCGCGCACCACGTCGATTTGTTCCTTGGCCTCGGCAGTGCTGGTGTTTTCAAGCACGATGACGAACTCCTCGCCGCCGTGACGCGCCAGATGGCAGTTGCCGCGCCCGAATCGGTCGAGATGCTTGGCAACCAGCTGCAGCACACGGTCGCCCGCCTCATGGCCATGCGTGTCGTTGACCGACTTGAAATGGTCGATGTCGATGAAGGCCACCGACAGCGGCTCAAACCGCTCTTTGGCGCGGATGATGGCGGCGGAAAACTGCTGTTCGAACGCCCAGCGGTTGGGAAGGCCGGTCAGCTGGTCGCGTTGTGCCTTGGTGTTGGCTTCATCGAGCCGGGTGCGCATCGCGGTCAGTTGCTTGGTGCTCTGGTCCAGGCTCTGGCTGGCCTTGCGCGTCGATTTCATCATCTGGCTGGTGATTTTCATCAGCGCCTGAAACTGTGCCTCGATCGGCATGTCGGATTGCTCGCTCGGGTCAAGATCGCGCATCCAGTCCAGCCGTGACTGCAACGCGTCGGCATAGGCTTCGCTTTCCTTGCCACTCTTGCTCAGCATCTTGAACCCACCGGTCAGCAGGGCTTCGCTCTCGGCGACCAGCGCGTTCAGATCCTTGACCTTGATATGGCCCTCGCACTCGTCGAGGATTTCCGCGACCATTTCAGCCGACAGCCGTCCGTTGGCATCGAGCTTGCCGTTCACTGCATCGCGCAACATGTTGTTGCCGCCATTCAGATATTCCCAGGCCAGTCGGTAGTGATCAGGTAGCGGGTCAAGCTGCACCTGCTCCAGAAAGCTGATTACTTTCATATATTGCTGGCGACTGATGTTCTCGTGGACGCTGTCCTGCTGCGCTTCATCATCAGCCGCCGCGCCCTGCCCGGCGAGAATGGAGGCCGCAAGTTTCATGCGATCACGAAGGTTTATGCGCTGGCCCATTGGTTCTGCCATGGTAAGTTTTCCGTGATCGGTGATTGATGAGTGCACTTGCGTTAACGGCAGCAGATGTGCGCCATTAAGGATAATATTTGGTTCATTCGGCAGATGTTTTGTACATCAATCATTGAATTCATTGATTTTTTTCCGATGCTGATCGGTCAAAAAATAAATTGGCACTTAGACTGACCAAATCTCGCTCGCCTTGCGCAGGCCGGCATAATGCGGCTGGTCGATGCTGCAGTTTTCCACCGCCAGCTGTCGCAGATGATCATGGATAGCCGGAATGACCGTGCCGGGCCCGCTCCGCAACAGCGCGTTGAGTTCGCTTTCATCCAGCCTCAGGTGCGCCAGCCGCTGCGCCTGCGCATCCGCAAAGCGTGTCCCCAGCGCGGCGTCGCGCGCCGCCATCTGCAGCGCATTGGCCGCCACCTTGGCCTCGAACCGGGCATGGCCGCTGCTCGCAGAAATGACGCGCTGATCCAGCCATGCGCGCACCGCATCGATAAGCGCATGGCCCGCAGGCACGCCGGTGTCCGCAGCAATCGCGCAATTGGGCAGCGCAAACGCATGTATGGGCGCCGGCAGGTCATCGCCGAGCATCAGCAGCAGATCGATCTCGACCTCTGAAACGCGGCGGCCGATGACCAGCCGCTCGGGGCTGGCGTCATCACTCTGCCGCCAGATATCCGCCATCGTCAGGCAGCACACGCCCCACCACAGGCACGCGTAGACCAGCCAGAAGCGGAACCGTGCCGGGTCTACAGGCGTGCCGGTGATCGCGGCATAATGTTCCAGCAGGTTTTCGGCGCGGGCGAAGCCGCCCAGTGGCAGGTCATAATGGCCAAAGCGCCAACTGGGGGTGCAACCAAAGGCGAGATCCTGCACCGGATCGCCCAGATGCGCGAGCTCCCAGTCGAGCACTGCCGACAGGCCATCGGGGGTGATCAGCAGGTTGCCCATGCGAAAATCGCCGTGGCACAATGCGGGCGTGACTGGCGCTGGCACAGCGCGCTCCAGCCAGCCGAAGGCCAGAGCGAACACCGGCGATGTGCCGCCCAGCGCGTGCCAGCGCGCTTCCAGATCGACGAGCAGCTGCGCCGCCGTCGTGCGCGCAATCCCGTCAGGCAGTGCGTCCACAGGCAGGCGGTGGATGGCCGCGAGCTGCTCTGCCCATTGCGTCGCCAGCCCATCGAGCGCCCGGCGATAAACCGGGTCGCGTAGCAAAATCTGCGGCAGTGCTTCGCCGGGTGCGCAGGCCATGATGAAGCCTTCGCCCAGCCCGTCTGCCGCTGTCAGCCGTGCACGCACCGCGGGCACCTGCACCGCGTGGCGACCGGCCAGCGCGATCAGATCGGCTTGATCGGACAGGCTGATTCTGGCGCTGTCGACGGTTGCGTCGCTGGCTTGCAGACCGGGCGGAAGCCGCCGCAAAATAAGCGCTTCACCGCCCCAGACAAAGCGCCAGCTTTCCATGCTCGCCCCGCCCGAGAGGCGCTGGAGACCAGCCAGATGGCCCGCACCGAACCGGTCTCGGCACAGCGTTTCCAGCGCAGCACTAAACATCGCATCGTCCATGGGGCATGTGATAGGCTGATGGCATCAGACCCGGCAAGCCGCTTGCAACGCTGCGGCAACGGCATTAACGGGCGGCGCTTGATGATATCGGGGGCAAGGGACACGATGGCTATGACACGCGCTTTCATCTTTCCGGGTCAGGGCAGCCAGAAGGTCGGCATGGGCAGGGCACTCGCCGCCGCCAGTCCTGTGGCGCGCGAGGTGTTTCAGGAGGTCGATGACGCTCTTGGCCAAAGCCTGTTTCGCCTGATGTGCGACGGCCCCGAAGACGCGCTGACGCTGACCGAAAATGCACAGCCCGCCATCATGGCCAATGCCATCGCCACGCTGCGTGTGATGGAGCGCGAAGGCCATATGGACATGGCGAGCAAGGTCGCGTTTGTCGCGGGGCACAGCCTTGGCGAATATGCAGCATTGTGCGCTGCGGGCACGTTCGATCTGGCCACCACCGCGCGGCTGCTGAAGCTGCGCGGACAGGCGATGCAGGCGTCGGTCAGCGCCGGACAGGGCGCGATGGCGGCGCTGCTCGGTATCGATTTCGACAATGCGGTGAAGGCTGCGGCAGAGGCCGCGCAGGATCAGGTGTGCGCGGCAGCGAACGACAATGGCCCCGGGCAAGTGGTGATTTCGGGCGATGCGGCGGCGGTTGAGCGCGCGCTGCCGATTGCCAAGGCGCTTGGCGCGCGCAAGGCGATGATCCTTGCTGTCTCTGCCCCCTTCCATTGCGCACTGATGCAGCCGGCCGCTGACCGCATGGCAGAGGCGCTGGCGCAAATCACTTTGGCCGCGCCATCAGTGCCGGTTTATGCCAATGTTACCGCGCAGCCGGAAAGCGACCCCGCCGTGATCGCGACGCTGCTGGTCGAGCAGGTAACCGCGATGGTGCGCTGGCGTGAAACCATTGCCAACATGCATGCCGCCGGGGTCGACCAGTTCGTCGAGCTCGGCGCGCGGGTGCTGTCGCCGATGGTCAAGCGGATCGTCGATGACGTTGATGCGAGCAGCATTATCGAGATGAACGACATCGAGGCGCTGTTCGCGGCGTTGTGAATTGTCCTCCCCCTTGACGGGGGAGGATATGCAGGCTTGCCAGCTTGCTGGCTAGCCGGAGTTGGAGAGGGTGCGGCGGTTTCACGCTTTTCCCCCTCTCGCGCTGCGACCAGGTGGCACAGCCACCAAGTCTCGCGGCCTCTCCCGCCGGGGGAGAGGCGTAATAATTGGAGAGACGCATTATGTTCGACCTGTCAGGCATGACCGCCCTTGTCACCGGCGCCAGCGGGGGCATCGGTTCAGCGATTGCGCACGGGCTTGCAGGCCATGGCGCGCGGCTGGCGCTGTCGGGCAGCAACGAGGCCAAGCTCGCCGACTTTGCCGCGACGATTGGCGGCGATCATGTCGCGCTTGCCTGTGATCTGTCCGATCCCGCTGCGGTTGACGCGCTGGTGCCGCGCGCGGTTGAGGCTTTGGGAACGCTTGATATCCTCGTCAACAACGCCGGGATCACGCGCGACAATCTGGCGATGCGGATGAAAGATGACGAATGGTCCGATGTTATCCGCGTCAACCTTGAAGCGGCCTTTCGCCTCTGCCGCGCCGCCGCCAGGCCGATGATGAAGGCGCGCTTCGGACGGATGATCTCGATCACCAGCGTGGTCGGTGCCACCGGCAATCCGGGCCAGGCCAATTATGCCGCGTCCAAGGCCGGGCTGGTTGGCATGTCCAAGGCGCTGGCGGCAGAGCTCGCCAGCCGCAACATCACAGTCAACTGCGTCGCACCCGGATTCATCGCCTCTGCGATGACCGAGGGGCTGCCCGAGGCGCAGACGAGCGCGCTGCTGGGCCGCATTCCGGCAGGCAAGCTGGGCAAGGGCGATGATGTCGCCGCCGCCGTGGTTTATCTCGCCAGCCGCGAGGCAGGCTATGTCACCGGCCAGACGCTGCACGTCAACGGCGGCATGGCGATGTTGTAACGCGACTTTGCAGGCATTCGTTACGCCCATAACCCGCGCACCGCCTCTTGCCAGCGGCTCAAACCCGCATTAGGGCGGCATGGATATTTTCATTCGCAACTTTCGCAAGCCATGAAGACAAAGGAACTCTGAATGAGTGAAACTGGGGACCGCGTTAAAAAGATCGTGATCGAGCATCTCGGCGTCGAAGCTGAGAAGGTCACCGAGGACGCAAGCTTTATCGACGATCTTGGCGCAGACAGCCTCGACATCGTCGAACTGGTGATGGCTTTTGAAGAAGAATTCGGGGTCGAAATTCCTGACGACGCCGCTGAAAAGATCAGCACCGTCAATGATGCGATCGATTATATTGATAGCCACAAGGGCTGACACGGGAATTGGCCCGTTGCGGCTTGCATCCCGGTTGCGGGATCGCAAGTCAGGCAAAGGTGTCGGCCATGGCCTTGTTCAGGCGATGACGATGTGAAGATTTGATGGCTCTCCTGTTTGTCGTATGACGAACCGGGGAGCCATTTGGTTTGGGGCTGCCAGCAGGCTGTCGGTCCCGCCAGAAGGAGGGGTTGGCATCCGGATATCTGGCCTGATGATGCAGGAGTGATGGCGAATGCGCCGTGTAGTGATTACGGGATTGGGGCTGGTGACGCCGCTGGGGGCGGATGTTGAGACCGCCTGGGCCAATCTGATCGCCGCCAAATCGGGTGCTGGTCCGATCACCCGGTTCGATGCGAGCGAGTATAAGTGCCGCATCGCCTGCGAGGTAAAGCCCGCTGACCATGCCTATGGCTTCGATCCCAACCTGCGGGTTGACCACAAGGTGCAGCGGCAGGTCGATCCGTTCATCATCTATGGCATCGATGCTGCAGGCCAGGCGCTCGAAGATGCTGGCCTCACTGAGATGACCGAGCAGCAACGCTACCGCGCGGGCTGTTCGATCGGTTCGGGGATCGGCGGCCTGCCGGGTATCGAGAGTGAATCGCTGCTGCTTGCCGAGAAAGGTCCGGGCCGCGTCTCGCCGCACTTTGTCCACGGGCGGCTGATCAACCTCATTTCGGGCCAGGTCTCGATCAAATATGGGCTGATGGGACCGAACCACGCCGTCGTGACCGCGTGTTCGACCGGCGCGCACTCGATTGGCGATGCGGCGCGGATGATTGCGCTCGATGACGCAGATGTCATGGTGGCCGGCGGCGCTGAAGCGACGATCTGCCCCATCGGAATCGCCGGTTTCGCACAGGCGCGCGCGCTCAATATGAGCTATAATGATCGTCCCGAACAGGCCAGCCGTCCCTATGACCAGGATCGCGACGGCTTTGTCATGGGCGAAGGCGCGGGCGTTGTCGTGCTTGAGGAATACGAACATGCCAAGGCACGTGGCGCAAAAATCTATGCCGAGGTCGTAGGTTACGGACTGTCGGGTGATGCCTATCATGTGACCGCGCCGCATCCCGAGGGCGATGGTGCCTATCGCGCGATGGAAATGGCGCTGAAGCGCGCGAACATGACCCCGGCCGACATCGATTACATCAACGCACACGGGACCTCGACGATGGCCGACACCATCGAGCTGAGCGCCGTCAAAAGGCTGTTTGGCGATGCCATTTCGGGGGTGTCGATGAGCTCGACCAAATCGGCCATCGGCCATCTGCTGGGCGGCGCGGGCGCGGTCGAGGCGATTTTCTGCATTCTTGCCATCCGTGACCAGATCGTGCCGCCGACGCTCAACCTGGATAACCCGAGCGAGGGCTGCGAGGGCGTCGATCTGGTTCCGCACACGGCCAAAAAGCGCACGGTGCGCGCCGTGCTCAACAACAGCTTCGGCTTTGGCGGCACCAACGCCAGCCTGATCATGAAGGCGGTCTGACCCCGATATGCTGCGCCGCCTGGGCTGTCTTGTATTGGCCGCTGCGTTGGCGGCTGTGCTGCTGATCGGCGGCAATTTCTTCTGGGGCTGGAGCGCGTCCGGCCCGGCAAAGCAGGAACTGTCGATTGTCATCCCGCGCGGCAGCAGCCTGGGCCGCGCTGCCGATCTGCTGGAAGAGGCGGGCGCGATCAGCTCGGCCAGCGCGTTCCTGAACCGCGCCAAGGTGTTCGGCGGCGATGCTCCGATCAAGGCTGGCGAGTTCATCATTCCCGCGCGCGCCAGCCATTCGCAAATCCTCGGCATCTTGCAGGGCAGCGATGTCGTGCTGCGCATGGTGACGGTGCCAGAGGGCATGCCCAGCATTTTGGTGCACGAAAAGTTGATGGCCGAGCCGCTGCTGACCGGCACCGTGCCGGTGCCCGCCGAAGGATCGCTGCTGCCCGAAAGCTACAGCTTTGAACGCGGCGAAAAGCGGATCGCGGTGATGCTGCGGATGCAAAAGGCGATGCAGGCGACGCTGACCGAACTGTGGCCGAAACGATCGCCCGACACGGTGGTGACATCGCCGCAAGAAGCCGTGATTCTGGCAGCGATCGTCGAGAAGGAAACCGGCAAGTCCTCCGAGCGGCGGATGGTTGCAGGCGTCTACAGCAACCGCGTGCGCAAGGGTATGATGCTGCAGGCGGACCCGACGATCATCTATCCGATCACGCGCGGCAAACCGCTGGGGCGGCGTATCCGCCAGTCAGAGATCGCCGATGTGAACGATTACAACACCTATGCGATGACCGGCCTGCCCAAGGGCCCGATCACCAACCCGGGCCGCGCCTCGATTGAAGCGGTGCTCAATCCGGCGAAGACCGAGGCACTGTATTTCGTGGCCGATGGCACCGGCGGCCATGTGTTCGCGAATACGCTCGCCGACCACAACCGCAATGTGGAGAAATGGTTCGCGCTGCGCCGTGCTCGCGGCGAGATGTAGGCGCTAATTGGCGGCATCCGATAGGGTACGGGCAACCTACACCGCTTTCTTCCGGAACAACTCGCGGTCCTCGGGGCCAAAGCCGCGCCGCCAGATCACCCAGCCATAGGCGGCGAGAATCGCGGGGATGCCAAACAGCAGCTCGGCCCATTCGGGCAGCTTGGTCGCGCCGAAGCCCACCACCGAGCCTGCCGCCACCGCCCAT
>NZ_JBGTFM010000057.1:0-2454 GCF_041747255.1 Blastomonas sp.
TAAGAGGTATTTCTGGCAGTCACGCTGCAAAAACATTTCGATTTAGTAACAATCATATTACATTTTTACGTATCGCGTTGACGGTCTGGCTATGCGCCAGGGGCTCCCGTGCGCCTGTTAAACGCGAAAATCCTCCTTCCCCGTGAAGGGAAGGAGGATGATCGAGAAAGTCTAAAAGCTCCGGCTAGTGAGTTGTCGACGAAAAAGCCGGTGCGGAGCCTTTACGAGCCAGTCAGTGTTTGGTTCCTAAGTCGATTAACGGATCAGGCTCAGAACACCCTGCTGGCTCTGGTTGGCCTGTGCCAGCATCGCAGTCGAAGCCTGGTTCAGGATCTGGAATTTGGCGAGCTGGGTCGATTCTGCCGAGAAATCGGCGTCTTCGATCCGCGAGCGTGATTCCGACAGGTTGGTGACGCGATTGACCAGGCTGGAAACAGTTGCCTGCAGACGGTTCTGCGCAGCACCCAGAGTGGCCTGTGCGGTCGTGATCGTGTCAAGCGCGGTGTCGAGTGCGGTCAGCGCAGTGCCGGCACCAGCAGCGGTGCTGATGTCGACAGCGTCGATGGCGAGGGTTGCGGCGGTGACGTCGGTCAGCGTGATGTCAACGGTTTCACCCGAAGCCGAACCCGTCTGGATCGACACAGTTGCGTTGGTGCCGTCGAGCAGGGCAACGCCGTTGAAGTCGGTGCGGCCAGCCACATCGTCGATCTGCAGCAGCAGCTCGGCAACTTCAGCCTGCAGGTTGGTGCGGTCATCGTCGCTCAGCGTGCCGGTGGCAGCCTGAACCGACAGTTCACGCATACGCTGCACCATGTTGACGATTTCGTTCATGCCGCCTTCTGCGGTCTGCGCCAGCGAAATGCCGTCGTTGGCATTGCGCGTTGCAGCGTTCAGGCCGCGGATCTGCGAGGTCATGCGGGTGGCGATGGCATTGCCTGCAGCATCGTCAGATGCCGAGTTGATGCGCTTGCCGGTCGACAGGCGGTCGATTGCCTTGTTCAAACCCATTTCAGCTTTGGTCGATGCATACGATGCACGCATTGCCGCGACGTTGGTTCCGATAACAGTCATCTGTTGTTCCTTTCAGTTTCTCGATCGGGGCGGCTCGGTCCCACCAAAGCGGCCTCAAAGGGGTTAACGACACCTGCTGTTTGGGATTAAGGAAAAAAATTGAGGATGTGGCGGGGTGGCTGTCATAATAATGGCAGGCGTCAAATTTTTGGCGCCTGGTGCCGTCAGCCAGTGTCAAACAAATGACGATGGGTCCCCTTGCATTATATATAGGGGGGCCACAGCCGCGCATTCGCGCCATTCTCCCGATTTGGCACAGGCTTTGCTTATTTAGTCCCTGCGGGGCCTTCCTTTAACGGCAGTCCCGGCAATCGATTAAGTCGGGGGACTGAAAACATGATAGAATGTACATTGAGCGAGGCAGCCCGCAAAAGCCTGCCCATGCTGGAAACCTGGCTGAAAGGCGCATGGATCAACCCTGCGTCTGCCAGCAATTTGGGCAACAGCACCGCCGCAACCACGCGGCTGATGATGGCGCGCGAGATCGCCTCTGCCAGCCACCGCGATATTCTGATCGACATGCGCGAGGGTGCCCCGCGCTATGTGCGCGCCGCCAACGGCCTGCCTGCGCGGGTTGAATTCGGCTTTGAAGACATGCCCTTTGGCCTGGCGATGATCGCTGAACTGGTCCGTGCCGGTCGCGGTCCTGCCGTGGGTGAGCCCGCGATGGCCAAGCTGATGACCTATGCGTCGCGCATTGCGCGCAGCGATGCCAGCGTCTTGATCCAGGGCGAAACCGGCACCGGCAAAGAGGGCATGGCCCGGCTGGTGCACGATCAGAGCGAGCGCGCGAAGGGCGCATTCATCGCTGTCAATTGCGCGGCGCTGCCTGAAACCATGGTCGAAGCGATCCTGTTCGGCCACAAGAAGGGCGCGTTCACCGGCGCATCGACCGATGGCGAGGGTCTGTTCCGCGCTGCCGATGGCGGCACCCTGTTTCTCGACGAGATCACCGAGCTGCCGATGGCGCTGCAGTCAAAGTTGCTGCGCGCGCTGCAGGAAGGCGAAATCCTGCCGGTTGGCGAGACCCGCGCGGTCAAGGTCGATGTGCGGATCGTTGCCGCCGCCAACCGCGATGCGGCCGAACTGGTGGCAAGCGGTGAATTCCGCGAAGACCTTTACTGGCGTTTAAATGTGATGCCGATTGAACTGCCCCGGCTGTGCGATCGCCGCCAGGATGTGCGCGCGATTGCCGCTGCGATGCTGATCAACCTGCAAGCCGCCGAAGCTGATTTTGCCTGGCTCAGTGCCCCCGCGCTCGATGCTCTGCAGGCCCACAGCTGGCCCGGCAATGCCCGCGAACTCGGCAATGTGTTGCAGCGCGCGCTGGTGCTGCGCGATGGCGACGCAATTGCGGCAGACGACCTGGGCATCGCCCCGGCC
>NZ_JBGTFM010000058.1:0-4747 GCF_041747255.1 Blastomonas sp.
ATCACGAATGTCTCGGGCACGCCCGACGAACCCAGATCAAACTGTATCTTGCTGACATCGTCCGATCCGATCCGTGCATAGGGGTTGCCGTTGCGCTGCAGAAAGGCTGCAACATCGGGACCGCGATCGCGGATCGCGACGCCGTTGATCTCAACCCCGGCGTCCGCAAGTTCCTGCAAATAGGGCGCTTCGGCGACGCACGGCACGCACCAGCTGGCAAACACGTTGAGCAGCTTGGGCTTGCCATCGGCGAAGTTCGCGCGGCTCACCGCCGGGCGTTCCGGCACCGCTGGCGGCAGGTCAAACGCGGGCAGTGGCTTGCCGATCATCTGCGATGTGATGGTGCGATCCGCAGGGGCGAGCAGCCCCGTCGCGAACACCCCAAACAACACGCCAAACACCGCCAGCGGCAGCCAGATCGCCCAATGTTTCACGCGAGCGCTTCCCTGCCTCCGGCCGGACGGGGGGCAACCTCGGGTGCGGGCGCGGGCTCAGGTTCGACCGAGTCCTTGCGGCGGAGATCGCGCGCGGTACGGCCAACCAGTGTAAGCAATCCGCCCAGTCCGATCAACAGACCGCCGTACCAGATCAGCGGCACAAACGGCTTCCACCACAGACGCAGCTGCCAGCGGCCATCATCGCCCTCTTCGCCCAGCACCGCGTAAAGCTGACCGTTCCAGCGCGTCAACAAAGCGGCGTTGCTGGTTGCGGTCGGCGGCGACGCGAACATGCGCGATTGCGGGGTCATTACAGTCTGGGTGCTGCTGTCGCCATAGCGGGTCACCAGCCGTGCCTCCAACGCAGTCCAGTTCGGCCCGGCGATGGGCGCGATGCTTTGCAGTTCGATCGTCCACGGGCCAACTTGATGGCTCTGGCCGATCTCGCTGGCGACCAGCTTTTCGGTGTTGAATGCGGATTCGGATGCCATGCCGGCCAGCGCCACCGCGATGCCCAGATGCGCCAGCACCATGCCATAGATATGCGCGGGCGTGCGGCGCAGGTTGCGCTTCCACAAGGGCAGTACGCTCGCCACCGCCAGCCCGGCGGCAAAGACCAGACCGAGCAAGGGCAGGATGCCGATGTCGCCGGCAAACACCACGACCAGCGCCAGTGCCACCGCGAGCGCCAACGCGGGAAGAGCGAGCAGGTTTGCCAGCTTCTTGCCATTATCGGATCGCCAGCGCATCAGCGGCCCCGCCGCCATGATCACCAGCATCGGGAACACGAAGATCGCGCCGACCGGGTTAAAATAAGGCGGTCCCACCGAAACTTTGGTGCCAAACGCCTCGGTCACCAGCGGGTAAAGCGTGCCCATCAACACGATGCCCAGAATGCCGACCAACATCACATTGTTCATCACCAGCGCGCCTTCGCGGCTGAACAGATGAAAGCGCGAGCCTTCGGTCACCGTCGAGGCGCGCAGCCCGAACAACGCGAGCGCGCCGCCGATATAGATTGCCAGCAGCGCCAGAATGAAGCTGCCGCGCTCGGGGTCGACTGCGAACGCATGGACGCTGGTCAAAATCCCTGAGCGCACCAGGAACGTGCCGACCATCGACATCGAGAAGGCGACCACCGCCAGCATCACGGTCCACGCCTTGAGCGCGCCGCGCGTCGCCAGCACGCTGACCGAATGGAGCAACGCGGTCGCGGCGAGCCACGGCATCAGCGAGGCGTTCTCGACCGGGTCCCAGAACCACCAGCCGCCCCAACCGAGCGTATAATAGGCCCACCATGACCCTGCGACGATGCCGAGCGTCAGGAACACCCATGCGCCGAGCACCCAGGGCCGCATCGCGCGGGCGAAACTCGCGCCAACATCGCGGGTGATCAGCGCGCCAATCGCAAACGAGAACGCCACCGACAGCCCGACATAGCCGATGTACAGCGTCGGCGGGTGGAACGCGAGGCCGGGGTCCTGCAGCAGCGGGTTGAGCCCGTTGCCTTCCAGCGGCGCAGGGTTCAGCCGCTCGAACGGGTTGGAGGAAAACAGCAGAAACGCATAAAACCCAAGGCTAACAAAGGCTTGCCCTGCCAGCGTCGCAATCAACGTGCGGTCGTTGAGGCGGCGCTCAAGCAGTGCGATCAGCCCGCCGGCGAGCCCCATGACGGTAATCCACAACAGCATCGAGCCTTCGTGATTGCCCCATGTGCCCGAGATCTTGTAGATCAGCGGCTTCAGCGAATGGCTGTTGGCTGCAACCAGCTTGACCGAGAGGTCGCTGCGCACGAACAGCACGATCAGCAGCGCGAACGAGACAGTGACCAGCACGCCCTGCGCCACCGCAACGGGCCGCACCGCCTGCAAAAACGGCGCGCCGCGTGCGGTCAGTGCATAGCTGCCAAGTCCAAGCTGCAACAATGCCAATGCGGCGGCGAGCCACAGCAGCGCCAGCGCGGTTTCAGCAATCATGGCTGGGCCACCGTACCCGCGACCTTTTTCACGTCGGCTTTGGTCATGTCTTGCATCTCGCGGGGCACGTAGTTCTCGTCATGCTTGGCGAGCAGATTGTCGGCCACGAAAAAGCCCGCGCGGTCCATCCGGCCCTCGGCGACGACGCCCGAGCCCTCGACAAACAGCGCCGGGGTGATGCCTGAAAAGCGCACTGGCACGGTGCCCTCGCCATCCTCGACAATGAAATCGATGGTCACGCCATCGGCCAGCTTCTTGATCGATCCTGTTTGGACCATGCCACCCAGACGGATCGCTTGGCCCGGCTCGACATCGGCAGCGACCAGCTCGCCCGGCGTGAAGAAATAGCTCGCCTGCCCGCGCAACGCATAGGCCGCGATCAGTCCCGCCGCGAGCAACGCGACAAAGGCGATGCTGATGAGAACGAGGCGCTGATGTTTGGCTTTCATGGGTGTTTGTGTCCGGTCACTTGCGCTTGAGGTCGTCCAGCCGGGCTTCTGCGCGCTTTAGGGCCATCCAGCAATAGCCGATCAGCCCGATTGTGCCGCTGATGCCCAGCACATAGGTCATGGTCACGAATGTCCAGTCGGTCATGCGGCTGCCAGCCTGCGCATCCGCGCTTCCACCCGGATCGACGCCAGCAGAGTCCGCATCCGCATCAACACAATCGCTCCAAAAATAAGGCTGAACCCGATAACGGCAATGCCCAGCGGCCACAAAAATGCTGGATCAATTGCTGATTTTCCCATGGTGATGCTGGCGGGCTGGTGCAGGCTGTTCCACCACACGACAGAGCGATTGATGATCGGCACATTGATCGCCCCGACCAGCCCAAAAATCGCAGCGACCCGCGCGGTGCCGGTGCGACCCTGCGCGGCCTCCTTCTGGCTGGCATCGGCCAGCGCCATATAACCCAGATACAGGAAAAACAGCACCAGCATCGATGTCAGCCGCCCGTCCCACACCCACCAGGTGCCCCAGGTCGGCTTGGCCCAGATCGACCCGGTGATCAGGCACAGTGCGGCGAAAAACGCGCCGGGCAGTGCCGACGCGCGCGCCGCGATGCCCGCCAGCGGATGCCGCCAGACCAATTCGATTAGGCTGGCGATGGCAATACTCGTCCAGCCCGCCATGCCCAGCCATGCGGCGGGGACGTGAATATACAGGATACGCACCGTCTCGCCCATCAGCCGGTCGGCAGGTGCCAGCACCAGCCCCATGAACAGGCCGATGGCGACCATCACGATGCCGGTGAACAGAAAGGCCGCTGTCAGGGGCCGGGCGATAGAGAGAAACCGGGTAGGATTGGCAAAACCATGCATGGCAGAACTGTGCGTGCTTTCCTCGCGCCAAGTTATATCGGCGGTGCGCCTTGTTGCCACGATGTGCCGCTAGCCTCAAGCCATTTTGCATTGTCGCGTGCGCATGCCCTGCCTGTCGCTAGCCGACTGGTCGGCACCAGGATTGGTTGCGATATTCTCGCACCGAATCAAACGTCTCGCGGCTGTTCACCAGCACGCGGATCAGCGCCACGCCCTTGTCCGCATGAAGATCGATTCGCTGCACGCCGACAGGCACCTGCTGGCCCGCCGTTGCCAGCACGATATCCACCGGTGCGCCCTTGCTGTCGCGGTCGCTGGCGACGAAGGCAACGTTGGTTTGGTGGTCGAACACGGTCAGCGACCAGTAATGGCCGGGCACCGGCTGCGCATGGATGGCAAGCGGCGCATCTGACAGATCAAACGCACATACCGAATAGGCAAGGTCGGGGCTGGGCCGCACGATGGTCTGGCGGCTCGCGGTGACCAGCGGGCTGTGCGTCATCCGGTTGACCCCGGCCTGCTCGGCAAGCCTGTCCCACGCACGCGCCATGATCACCTGCGGCGCCGCCGCCAGCGTCGCATACCAGCCGATTGTCGCCGCAACGCCAAGCACCAGCAAAGGCCCCAGCCAGCGTTTCACGACGCACAGCCCAGCCGCTCGATCACCGGCAGTTGCGCCGTGCCCCGGCCCGCCAGCAACTCTGGCGCGGGGTGATAGGCACGCAATGTCAGTTCAAACGGTTCCGCGCTGGCAACGGGTATCCAATGATCGCCCTCACGCGCGCGTCCGATCACCAGCGACCAGTCATCCGCCTCATCTGGCGACAGGGCGGCGCTGCCCAGCGAATAGACATCGGCCTGGTTGGCGATCAGATAACCCTTGCTGTCATACAGCGTCAGGCTCCACCAGCGCGCCGCGACCGCCTGCCCACGCACCCGGTAGCGGCATCTGCCGCTTAGCGGCGCGTCCGCGCTGTCGGTCGATGCGTTGAAATAGATCGCCTCACGCTCG
>NZ_JBGTFM010000059.1:0-5630 GCF_041747255.1 Blastomonas sp.
ATCGACCTGCAGCGACCGCGACCAGAAGCGCGGCGGACCGTCGAGACCCTCAAGGACAGCTTGCCGCGCGCCGACCCGTAGCACCTCGGTGGTCGGCGGATACCCGAGGCCGCGCGCGGTTTCGAGAATATCGAGAAGGCCGTTCCGTCCGACGACCGGAGCGCCGATCGAGCCGTGACCGGAATCGCCTGCGTGGCCAGGCGCGCTCCCGTCATCAGCCCCGAGGCCAAGAACAATATCCACACCAACCTCGCGTAACAATCGCCCGGAGGGCGTACATCAAATTATTAATAGCACAGCGCACCGCGATTACGCCTCGCGTACCGCCTGATTTTTCGCATAACTTCGCACGTCGTCAACAGTCTAACAGGCCGACGCCCCGCATCCCATTGTCGCGAGCCATCGCACGGATCAGCTTGGCGACCTGCCGCCGTCGATCATGGAGCACAAGAACGTGCGCTATTTGGGTACTGCGCTGCGCTCAGCACTGTTCGCGGTGCGGGTGTCTTTCACCGTTACATCGATGAAGAGTATCCGCAGTTGCCACGCCCCCCGGAAACGGCGGGTCGCGGGGCGTTCGGCGCGATGCCGTAGACGGACGCTCGCGCGAGCGTCCGGAGTTCCTCAACACCAGCCGCTCGACGAGGTAGCAAGCCTGCCGCTACGTCAGCACGCCGTGGAGGAGAAACAAGGGGTCAGGTCACCGCCCTGCAGGCAGGAAGCACTGCACGGATGGACCTATGCGGGGGCCCATTGTACCGTCTACGGCAGTGTTGCGGCCACCGCCCACAAAATGTGGTGGTGCTCGACATCACTTTGATGCAGTGTGCTGCAAAGGTAGCAAACCACATGACATCGAGCAGAAATCCAGATTCTCGGAAGCGCCGCGTCACAGCATTGCTGGAGGAAGAGCAGATCACCGAGCTGGAGGCGATTGCGGACCGCAACCGCGTTTCGCTCGCTTGGGTCGTTCGTGACGCTGTGGCCGCCTATCTGACGGGCCAGAGATCACCGCTGCGGGCGTCTGCAGACGTGCGTCCTGGCAGCGACTAGCATGGAAACATCCCTGAAAATCATCGAGCCGGCGCACGGCGTGCCCCGCCGGGGCTATGTTCTATCGACTGCCGTGGAGGAAATCGCCGGTCCTGGCCGGAAGATCGTCACGCATCTGCACACCGCGCTTGCGCGCGCTGCGCAACTGGCAAAGCCATACGGTTGTGCAGGCGAAGCCGGAACGGAGCGCACCGCCTGGCTTGCCTTTGCCGCTTGGCTGCTCACCCAAACCGAAGATGCCGACGTCGAGGGCGCGACCCTTAGCGACGCACAGTCTTGGTTTCTCGGGCGGCCACTAACGCCGACCGAGACGACCTTCTGGCGTAGTGCAGATCAGGCGCTCGGCAATCAGCTCGCCGCAATTGCCGCCTGCTCTGGCATCAAGGAGCTGCTTCCCTACATCCTCGAAACGCACGGTCCGGGTTCCAGGCTCAGTGCGCGCCGCGATCCCACCACCCTGGTCGCGCGCCGCCGCAAAAAGGTCGCCGGCGTTTTCTATACGCCGCCGGACGTTGCAGCATTCATGGCCCGCACGGCCCTCGCCGGTCGTGCGATCACAGCGCGCCTCAAAGTGCTAGATCCAGCTGTTGGCACCGGCGTCTTTCTGCGCGCCGTCCTCGCAGAGCTGGAGAAAGCGAAGCCGTCGAGCAACTCCTACTGCCGTGCCATCGGAAGCCTGTTCGGCTGCGACATTGATCCCGTGGCGCTTGACGGTGCCGCCAGCGTGTTGCTTGCTGATACGTTGCCGTCCGCGCTCAAGGCCGCCGCGACTCCGCTTGCCGCGTGGCAGGGCCTCCGCACCAATCTTCGGCAGTGTGATGCACTTTGCATCGACCATGTGAAGGATCGCGCTGCCGGCCGTGATCGCCTTTCTATCAGTCAGCTATTTCCTTCTGTTCGAAGCGGCTTCGACCTCATCATTGGTAATCCGCCCTATGCCAATATTGGCTTCCGCGCGGATTTCTCTGAACTTACGGAACGGTTTGAGACGCTCACCGCCAAGCCGACAGCCACCGCCGACCTCTATCCTGTCTTTGTCGAGCAGATGATCCGACTGAGCCGCGCCAAAGCGTCGGGCGCGCTGGTCCTGCCACTGTCAATCGCTTTCAACGGCGGCGCGCAGTTCACTGTTTGCCGCGCACAGATCCAGCGCCAGACCGGAACATGGCGCTTCGCGTTTTTCGATCGACAGCCGCATGCGCTATTCGGTGAAGATGTCAAAACCCGCAATGCCATACTGTTCTGGCAAAAGCATGAGAAGCTGACGCGCCTTTATACCGGTCCGCTGCGCAAATGGCGAGGCGATGATCGCCGACAGATGTTCGAGCAAATCGACTATACCGAGATCACCGACAATATCACCGCCGGCGTGCCAAAGATTCATGGCCTGCTCCAGGCAGAGGCATGGGAGCGGCTGAAAGCCGAGCAGGTACGACTTGGCGACCTCATCGCATCGTGGAGCCGGACCACGCTCGACAGTCTGCCGCACGGCGAAGCTAACGAACTGTTCGTCGCCCCCACCGCGTATAATTCTCTCGGAGTCGCGCGCCCTTGCCTGTTCAGGGCAAAGCCGGGTGAGGCACTTTCGAACAATCCACTGATTCGCCTTTCGGCGAACTCAGCCAATGATGCGGCGACGGCCTTCGCTATCCTCTCCGGCAATTTCGCCTTCTGGTGGTGGCACGTCACCGGCGACGGCTTCCACACGACGCAATCGACGCTCGATCGTCTGCCAATTGGCCAGGCTGCACTCAGCGGTGCCGCGCACGATCAGCTCGCGCTGCTCGGTGGGATCCTGTGGCAGCGCGTGCGCGCCCGACCGGTGCGCAGCCTTAACCGGGGCAGCGTGTCCTATGCCTTCTCGGCGGCTGAAGAACCGGAGCTTCGCCGCCAGATCGACGCGATCATCGTGGCGTCCCTCGGACTTGACATCACCTTCGTCGCCGAGTTGGAGGCCTTCCGAGATACTATAAGGGAGGCGCGGCTGTTTGCGTGCTCCGCAAAAACAACGAGGAAAGAGGCCAGTATGCCCAACCCGATCACGCCAGACGTCAAGGAAAAAAGTAAGCTTACGAAGGATGAGTGGCGCGAATACACTAAGACGGTCTGGTCAATCGCTAACAAAGCTCATCCCGATCACCCGGCTGCTTTTCCAGTCGAGATTCCGCACCGCCTCACGAAGCTGTTCAGCTTCTACGGCGAAACTGTGCTCGATCCGTTCGCTGGCGTCGGCACCACGGCCCGCGCCGCGATCCCGCTCGGCCGCCGCGCGGTCTGCGTCGAGCAAAATGAAGCCTATGTGAAGATTCTTCGACAGGAATGCGCCAAGCTGCGCAACGGACATCTCGACAACTTCGCGCCGCTGGACGTGGTGGAGGGCGATAGCCGCAATCTCCGATTTCTGGAGGATGGCAGTGTCAGTCTGATCGTCACCAGCCCGCCCTATTGGGACAAGGCGGATTACGGAAAGGGGGAGAACAACCTCGGTAATACTGCGAACTACGCCGAATTCCTCGACGGCATCCGGCCAGTTTTCGATGAGTGCTACCGTGTGCTCGCACCCGGTCGAAAAATGTGCGTCGTGACGGCGAACGTCAACCAGCACACGGACCAGGGTCTTCTCACCTTTCCCCTCGCCACTGATTTCGGTGTTATGCTGCGCAACTGCGGCTTCGTGATGATCAACGAAGTTATCTGGTCCAAAGACGGCACGGGCGGTAAATGGGGTTCATTTGGCGCGCAGCGTCCGATCTTCGGCAGCTATCCGTACCCGCCTAACTTCCTTTTTAAGAATGTACATGAGTATATCCTGATTTTTGCCAAGCCTTCGGAAAAGAAAACTAAGGGGCCGAAGGTCAAGCCCTATAAAGACCTCATGAATGGGCTGGAGCAGATGCCGCCGTTCGTCGTGCCTGACAATCGTGGGGACCATCGCCTGCCAATAATCGAAGTGTAATCGGGCGGTCCAGCGCGTATGTTCTATAACCAGCCTCTCTCCCTACGCTTTGGCACTGAATTACTCAAGCACATCGATCATTCGACCGGGGTCGAGCCTTATTGGGATTCGCTCGATATCGCCGTCGCCTGGGTGCGCGCGTCCGGCGTTGTCTACCTGCGTGATAGCTTTGCCCGCTTTCTCGGCCAGGGCGGAGAGCTGTCCTTCATTGTTGGCATCGACCTGCACAACACCACTCGCGAGGGGCTGCAAGCACTGCTCGACTTGGAAGCGCTCGGAGAGTGCGAGACCGTTGTTTATCATAACGAGGCGGGGAGCATCTTTCACCCTAAGATCTATCTTTTCAGAAACGAGGCGGAAGCTCGTCTGATCGTCGGCTCCAACAACTTAACTGCTTCTGGCCTCTATGCGAATGTCGAAGCCGGGCTTCAAGTAGACACTGGGATTGGGGACGCAGTGATCAGCGATGCGCTCGACGCGCTCGCCTCATGGCGCGATGTCTCGACGCATCTAGCAATGCGGCTCGACAAGGCGTTCCTCGACCGCTTATGCGATGAGGGCTATGTCAAGGATGAAGCTGCATTAAAACTGTCGATGCGGAGCAAGGTGAAGGGCGGGACCAGCACGACGAAACTATTCGGCAGTCGCTCTTACACGCCCCCTCCAAAACCAGGCGGTGCGCCCAAGACGCCCACCAAGCCTGCGAAGCCCTCGTTGACTGCCTCTGCCCCTACTGCCGCTAGTGCGTCTGTTACTCTAGGAACTACGGTACTCATGCGTCTGCGTAAGGCGCGCGGCACCCAGACGCAGATGCCTTTTCGTGTTGCCAACACCTTTTTCAAGGGGCTGACCACCGTGCAAAATGCGCTTTCAGGAGTGACGCGCGAGCTTCATCCTGCAAAGGCACACGGGAAAAGCAACACTATTAAACTTGAGATACCTGAACAGAAAAACTTCACGGACACCTTCGCGCGATTCGAAAAGACGCCAGCAGGAATTGTCTACGAAGTTTACGATATCGGCACGCCGAAGGGTAATCAGATTAAGGCCCGTTTGGAAAACGGGTTCAAAGATGGATCAACTCAGACAAGCATCAGCACAAAAGAGAGTTCGACGTGGTGGCGTTTTATATAAAATTTAGCGCTTGCTAGGCTCTTCCTGTCAGCCATCGCCCTCGCCGCAACCGTGCTCTTCTGGCTCTGAACCTCAATGAGTCCTGACCCTAAGGCATAGTAGGCAGCACTAAACCCAACACCCAAAGGGTGGGCATCCGAGAAATTCAGTCATGTGACCGCGCTGTCCACGATGCGCTGTCGAACGCGACGCATCGAAAGGTCCGCTCTCGGAGGGGACGGGGGGTGGCGCGCTGTCGACACCCTGTGCCAACTGAATGGCGGGTCCTGAGTAAATCGTCCACATCCCTCGGCCGGCCGGAATGGCGCAGACACCCTCTCAACCTACCGGCTCCCAGCCCTCCGCCCGCAGCCCATCAACCCTCTCGAACTCCCGCATGTTGCGGCTCAAGAGGATCAGACTCCGCACCAGCGCCTGGGCGGCGATCAGCCTATCGAACGGCCCGATGCGCTGTCCTGCGGCCGAGAGCTCCGCGTCAATCCGGCCC
>NZ_JBGTFM010000060.1:0-1765 GCF_041747255.1 Blastomonas sp.
CGCGCAAGCAGCGTCGAACCTTCGCGCGGAGATGGTAGCAGGTGGATCTTATACAACGACGCACGCCGCCGCGGATTTCTCAGCGTGGTTGCCGCGCGCGGTAGCAGGATTGAATCAGGCGACGGAGCAATCGCGGCAATCTCGCGACAACCTAGCCCGTCCTATTCACCGGTGTCTGCTTGAGCGTGCGCGGTCGGTCTGATTTGTCTTCCTGGCATGAGCGTCCATTCGCCGGTGGTGACGTTGGTCGGCATGGCGATGCGGCGTTGGGTGTTGGGGGTGTTGCGGGTTTGGCCGTGCATCGGCCGCTTTGGCTATGGCCCTGCTGGATGGAAGCTGCGGGCGATGCCGCGGAACAGCACGGCCTGCGGGCAGGCTGCGGCGAAGGCGATGCGAATGCGGCTGGTGGTTTCGATGATCCGCCCGGCGATCTTGAGCAGGTGCTGGCGCAGGGTGGTGAACTCGGCGCTGGCGAGTGGATGCGGCTTTGGGATGCGCTCGCGCAGGCCCAGCATCAGCCAATAGGCGGCGGTGTGCAGCACGAGACGGACCTGGTTGGCCAATGGCGAACGGCAACTGGTCCGGTCGGAGGCAAGCTGGGTCTTGTGCAGCTTGATGAGGTTTTCCGCCTGGCCCCGGGCGCAATAGAGGCTGTCGTAGATCCATTCGGCGTTGCCCTGGCCGAAGCTGGTCACCACGAAGCGAATGTCGAGGCCCATAGTGCTGGCCTCGATGCGGGCGACGACCCGGCGTGGCTGGGACCATGACCGGGCGCCATAGCGGGTTTCAGCATAGCGACGCAGCACCGGGGCAGCGTCCTCGGCGCGGCGCACCCGGACATCATCGGCGGCGGCTTCGACCAGGCCGCGAAGGGTGGCGTTGGTCGGCAGGCCGAAGACATAGTCGATGCCCGCGGCCTCGCAGAAGGCCATCACCTCAGGGCGGCCGTAGTGGCCATCGCCGCGGAGCGTGATGCGGGTCTGCGGCCAGTGCTGGCGGAGTTGCCGCACCAGGCGGCGCAAATGGCCACGGAGTTCGATACCGGAGGGGGTCTTGCCCGGCCGCAGCAGCACCGCCACCGGGCGGCAGGTCGCGGTATCGTAGACATGGATCGGCAGGAAGCAGCGCTCGTCGTAGTGGGCGTTGAACAGCGACAGCTGCTGGTGCCCGTGCACCACGTCGACGGTGTCGTCGATGTCGAGCGTCACCGCAGCAGGCGGCCGGGGATAGCTGGCGCAGTAGAGGTCGACCATGGCCCACATCAGCCGGATCACCTCACGCAGGGAGGGCGCGTTCTCCCAGCGCGACATGGTTGGCTGAGAACACAGGTCGCGGCCGCTATCAGGCACTCGCCCGCAAGCCAGCTTGAAGCCAGGATCGTGGCGCAGGTGGTCGAGGTCGTCGGCATCCTCGTAGCCGCAGGCGATCGCCAGGATGCGTGCCCGCAGGATGTCGGCCAGGGAGTGGACTACCCGAGAAGGGTCGACTACAAGCGCCACGGCACGACGACGCTGTTCGCCGCGCTCAACGTGCTGGATGGGACGGTGATCGGCCAATGCATGAGCCGCCACCGGCATCAGGAGTTCATTCGCTTCCTCAACCGGATCAACCGCGAAACTCCGGTAGAGCTCGACCTGCATCTGATCGTGGACAACTACGCCACTCACAAGCATGCGAAGGTGCGGGCATGGCTGGTGCGGCACCCCCGCTTCCATTTCCATTTCACGCCGACCTCGGCCTCCTGGCTCAACGCGGTCGAAGGCTT
>NZ_JBGTFM010000061.1:0-7714 GCF_041747255.1 Blastomonas sp.
GATGGCACGCTGCCGGTGCTGCGCATCGCGTTGCCCGAAGGCCCCGGCAGCCGCCTGCTGTTCGGCAGGCTGAAGCAGGACCTCGCGACCATCGGGCTGGACAGCAAACAGGTCCCGCTGGACGCCTCCGCCGATCTGCGACTGATCGACGAGGTTGCCAATTATCGCCAGCCGACCTGGTTCCTCAACCGGCTGGCCTGTTCGGTGCGCCGGGTGTGCGACCAGGATGGCGACGTGCTGCTGGCGCAGGGGCGCCGGGCCGTCGATCCGGCAGTACGTGCGGCGCGGCTGGCCGAGGCGGAACTGTCGATCACCAATGCCAATGTCTACATACCGCTGGGAATGCCAATCCGCTTTGCATTGGCGCGGGGAAACATTCCGGGCTTCGCGATCACCGCCGATGGCTGGCACGCCTTGCCGGACATGACCGTGATCCCCAGATAGCAACCGGCAAGGGCGTTGGAGCAGACCTATGGCAAAACGACCCGAACAGTTTGAGCAGTTGCGCGCTGCCATGCCCGCGCTCGCCAACACCCCTGAGGCGATCCATGCCCGCGTGGCGATGATGGAACAGGTGCTGGAACGAAGCTTCACTTTGCCGATCCTGAACCGCAAGGTGGGGCTGGACTTTGCACTGGGGCTCGTTCCGGTGATCGGTGACATCGTCACCGGCGCGATGGGCCTGTATATCGTATGGGAGGCGCGCAACCTTGGCATGTCAAAACTGCAACTGGCGCGCATGGCCGCGAACGTCGGGTTTGATACGTTGCTCGGATCGGTGCCGTTGGTTGGCGACGCATTCGACCTGTTCTGGCGATCCAACACCCGCAACCTGAAGATCATCCGCAAGCATCTTGATCGCCATCACCCGGCGACCCGGATCATCGACCAATAAACGCAAGCGGGATTAAAACGGCATATTGCTCTTGCCCCGTCGGTGATGCCACTGGGCCGCACCAACTCGCCTCAAGCTGATTGCAATCTATGGATTAGTCGCTAATGCGAGCGTCAATAACAAAAAAAGGGCCAGCCCGAAGACTGACCCTATGAAGTTTTTAGGAGAGGATGCCTGAAAGGCAAAGCCAATATGGGTCAAACCCCATTATTGTGCAAGTGCGAAATGGCGCTTCGATGTTGCATAATTTGCAACCCAACTCCCCGAAATCCGCAATTTTTAGACTTTAGCGATTGCGCATTTGTATTGCAGTGCAATAATCCGAATCATTATGGCCATGCGACGACTGCCTCCGCTGCGTTCTCTTGAAGCGTTTCTGCGTGTCGCGCGACTCGGCTCCGCGAAGGCTGCTGCGAGCGAATTGGCGCTGTCGCCCTCGGCCCTCAGCCGCCGGATCGCGGGGCTGGAAGACTTTGTCGGCAAGAAGCTGTTCAAACGCTTCAACCAGCAACTCAAGCTCAACGAGGCAGGCGAGGCTTTGTACGAAAGCGTCGCGCCGACGCTGGATGCGCTTGCCGATGCCATCGCCGCGCACATCGATGACAGCCGCATTCTCAGGTTGCGGTTGGGTGTGCTGCCCTTGTTCGGCAGCCAGCGCCTGCTGCCGCGGCTGGGCGAACTGCGGACGCTCTATCCTTTGCTCCACATCGATGTGGAAACCTCGGGCCATGGCGACGCGCGGCTGGGCGACACGCTGGACGCGGCCATCGTGCTGGCCACAGACCCGGATCCGGCGCTGCATTCGGTGCGGCTCGACCGCAATTATGTGTATGCGATTGCCTCAAGGCAGCTGGTCGCAAGCCTGGGCAAAGAGCCCGATCTGGCGCTGCTCAACCGCCAGACTTTTCTGATCCACAATGACATGCCTAACTCGTTCGAGGCATGGAAGGCCAGCCTTGGCCTTGGCGACCTGCACCCGGCGTCGATCGACCATATGGACAGCGGCACCTTGCTGCTTGAGGCCGCAGCACAGGGCCTGGGCATCGCGATCATGCACGACGATCACCTCACCCGATCGGGCGACGCCCGGCTGGACAAGCTGTTCGATGTGCGCGTCGAAAGCCCCTACAGCTATTGGTTCGTATGCAAGCCCCGCGCGCTGGAAACCCGCGCGGTCCGGCTGTTCCATGACTGGCTGGTCGACGCGGGGATTTAACAATAATCCTCCTCGAACTTGCCTCGGGGAGGTGGCAGCGCGCAGCGCTGACGGAGGGGCAGTTGCGCGAAACTCAGCGCAGTGCCCCTCCACCATTCGCTGGAGCGAACGGTCCCCCTCCCCGAGACAAGCTCAGGGAGGATTTAAAGTTCAAGCAACCGTCGTCGATGCAATCACGCCGGGGTTTGCCGGCGGCTCGCCCTTGGGCAGCGCGTGGACGTGTTCCATGCCTTCGATCACCTGACCCCAGACCGTGTATTGCTTGTCAAGAAACCCCGCATCGGCAAGGCAGATGAAGAACTGGCTGTTGGCACTGTTCGGGTCCATCGTGCGCGCCATCGAGCAAATACCTTCGACGTGAGGCTCGGCGGAAAACTCCTGTTGAATGTCGGGCTTTTTCGATCCGCCGGTGCCGGTGCCGTTGGGGCAGCCGCCCTGCGCCATGAAGCCTGCGATCACACGGTGGAATTTCACCCCGTTGTAAAAGCCTTCGCTGGCCAGTTCGGTGATGCGCGCGACATGGCCGGGGGCGAGATCAGGGCGCAGCTTGATCACGACATCACCGCTGTCCTGAAGGTGAAGGGTTAGTGTTTCGGCAGTCATGGCGGTTCCTTTGTTTGGCGTAGAATCTGACCGCCGCTATAACGTCGCGGGCACGAATGTCACCCCTGCCGCATCGCGCCGCAGCAGCATTGCTTTTGCACCTGCGAAGCGCCAAACAGCGGCGGGTATGCGCGAGCATCCGCGCCCAAACTCAACCCGTTGCAAGAGGAGCAGGCGATGACCGACCAGATCGATGCCGACGCACGGCTCCGTGACGACGATGTGCCCGATGTCGAGGCCAGCACCAGCCTCGATGAGGACAACCGGCTGCTGCCCGAGTTCGTCCGACAGGTGCGCGATGCGCTGGACGATGGCGAGGACGAGACCGTTTATGATCTGGTCGAGCCGCTGCACCCCGCCGACATCGCCGACCTTTTCGAGCTGATCGAACGCGACTATCGCGGCCCGCTGGCGCGCGCGATCACCGATCTGATGGGCGCTGACGTGCTCACCGAACTCAATGATTACGTCCGCGACGATGTGATCGATGCGCTGCCCGCCGCGCAGGTGGCAGAGCTTGCCGGACAGCTGGAAACCGATGACGCGGTCGCGATTATCGAGGAGATGGACGAGGCCGACCAGCGCGCGGTGCTGGCCGAGCTCAATCCGGGAGACCGCGCTGCCATCGTCGATGCGCTGTCGTTCCCCGAGGAATCGGCTGGCCGCCTGATGCAGCGCGATCTGGTCGCTGTCCCTGAGCATATGAACGTCGGCCAGCTGATCGATTATCTGCGCGAACACCCGGACCTCACCACCGAGTTTTGGGAAATCTTCATCGTCGATCCGCAGCACCGCCCGGTCGGCACCTGCCAGCTTAGCTGGATTTTGCGCACCCCGCGCCACATCGCGCTCGCCGATGTCATGAAGCGCGACCAGACGCTGATCCCGACCGACATGGACCAGGAAGAGGTCGCGTTGAGGTTCCAGAAATACGGCCTGATTTCAGCGGCGGTGACCGATGGCGCAGGGCGTCTGGTTGGGCAGATCACCGTCGATGACATCATCCACATCGTCCAGGAAGAGGCGGGCGAGGACATCCTGCGTCTGTCTGGCGCGGGCGACGGCGACATCAACGAGCCGATCCGCCAATCCTACAGCAGCCGTGTGCGCTGGCTGATCGCCAATCTGGGCACTGCATTGGTCGCCAGCAGCATCATCGCGCTGTTCGGGGGCGCGATCGAGCAGCTGGTGGCGCTCGCCGTGCTAATGCCGATCGTCGCATCAATCGGCGGCAATGCGGGCACGCAGACGATGGCGGTGGCGGTGCGCGCGCTGGCGATGAACCAGCTGACCGAGTCGAACACCGGCCGCATCGTCGCGCGCGAACTGCGCGTCGCGGTGCTTAACGGGTTGACGGTTGCGGCGCTCACCGGCATCGGCACCGCGCTGGTGTTTGCCGATCCGATGCTGGGCGGGGTGATCGCGCTTGCGATCCTGTTCAACATCATCATCGCAGGCATGGCCGGTGTGATTGTGCCGGTGGCGCTCGACCGCTGGGGTCAGGACCCGGCGGTGGCGAGTTCGGTGTTCGTCACGATGATCACAGATTCGATGGGTTTTCTCGGCTTTCTGGGGCTGGCGGTGCTCAGCGGGCTGGCAAGCTTCTGATGCCGCTCAGCATGACCAAGATCGCGTTTCGCAGCGAGAGCGTGGCAACGCTGCGCCAATGGCTTGAGGCGCATGGCCCCGGGGGCGAGGCGCGGCTGACCACGCGCTATCTGCCCAAGCGCCATGCGGAGATGGTCGGCGGGTCGCTTTACTGGATCCATAATCGCGCCATCGTCGGCCGCAGCCCGCTGCTCGGCTTCATGGACAATGGCGAGGGGCGAATCTGGATACGGCTCGAACCGCGGCTGATCGCGGTGCAATCGATCCCGCGCCGCGCGCACCAGGGCTGGCGCTATCTGGAAGCCGCCGCTGCCCCGCCCGACCTTGGCGACGGCAGCGCGGACATTGAGGCAATGCCTGCTGAACTGGTGGGGGAATTGTCGAAGCTGGGGCTGGTTTAGGCAAGGCCCTACCGTGGGCCCAACCATCTTCCTACCTGCCCTGCCCACGCTGTGCCCGAGCCCGTCGAAGGCCCGGCGCCACAAGCCTGTGTGCAGCTTGAGCCCGCACCAATTCCTTTACGAACCAGCGCGGGCAGCCATCAGCAGGTCACTGGCGCGCGGCCACCGGGGTCTGTGCACAACGCTTGCGGTCGCCAGCGTTACAGGCGGCGACATCGGCTTGCCACTGGGTGTGGATAAAGTCGTACAATTGCTTGATCTGCGCATATTCGGCCTCGGCGCGGACGCGCGATTCCTGCGTGTTTTCATACAGCTTCATCTGGTTTTCGTAGCTGCTGCGCCGCGCTTCATATTCTGCCTGGTTTTCGGCATTGGTGCGCATCTGCGCGCGCTGCATAGCAAGCTCGCGCTGGTTGGCGGATTCGCGCGCGGCCTGCTCCTCGGGCGAACTTGGGTTGAGCGTGACGGCCGACGGCTCCATCGAACTGGTGTCGGGCGCTTCGGTTTCCTCAACAGGGGCTTGCTGGGCGCTGAGCGGTGCAGCGATCAGGCCAGCCGCCATGAGCGAGGCAAGTGAAACGGTTCGCAAAAAACGAATGGTCATACTGTGTGTCCTAACTGTAAAAGAAATTGTCGGTAACATGCCTACGCCAAACGCGCCACGACGTTCCTTTGCGGCGGCGACTATGCAGCGGGAGTGACGGGAATGGCCAACGGCAGTTAGCGGCTTGCCGGTGGTCTCGCCGATGCCCCGCGCTGTCGCGTGCCGCGCTGATGGCGACACGTATTCTTGGCGCGTGTGAGGATATTGACCACGTCGCCGCGGCGTATACGTATATAATTCGCCCTTACCAAACCGGTGTGTTAGCCCCATTTGTCTGCAACGTCGTTGTCGCTTCCGCTCGCTGACCGCCGCGCTTGCATCCCCTGAACAAATATGGAACATCACTGACCTATGAGTCTCACACATATTTCCGTGCGCGGCGCGCGCGAGCATAATCTTAAGGGCGTGGATATCGATCTGCCGCGCGATCAGCTGATCGTGATCACGGGCCTGTCGGGCAGCGGCAAATCGAGCCTCGCGTTCGACACGATCTATGCTGAAGGCCAACGGCGCTATGTCGAGTCCCTGTCGGCCTATGCGCGCCAGTTTCTTGAGATGATGCAGAAGCCCGATGTTGAGCATATCGACGGGCTGTCACCCGCGATCAGCATCGAGCAGAAGACGACCAGCCGCAACCCGCGCTCGACCGTCGCGACGGTGACCGAGATTTATGATTACATGCGGCTGCTGTGGGCGCGGGTGGGTGTGCCCTATTCGCCCGCCACCGGCCTGCCGATCACCGCGCAGACCGTCAGCATGATGGTTGACCGGGTGATGGCGCTGCCTGAGGGCACGCGTTTCTATCAGCTCGCGCCGGTGGTGCGCGGCCGCAAGGGCGAGTATCGCAAGGAACTCGCCGAATGGCAGAGGGCGGGCTTCACGCGGGTGCGGATCGATGGCGAGCTCTACGAGATCGACGCCGCGCCCGCGCTCGACAAGAAATTCAAGCACGACATCGAGGTGGTGGTGGACCGCCTCGCGGTGCGTGAGGGGATCGAAACCCGGCTCGCCGACAGCTTCGAAACCGCGCTGAAGCTGGCGGATGGGCTGGCTTTTGTCGATCTGGCGGATGGGACGGTTGCGGAGGCCAGCGCGGGTGCTTCGACAGGCTCAGCACGAGCGGATGTGGGCGCGGAGCCCTCCACCGCTCACCCTGAGCCTGTCGAAGGGCGAGCGGGCGCGCGGACCGGTGGCATGAAAAACACCGGCATCCCCGATAACCGCATCATCTTTTCCGAACGCTTCGCCTGCCCCGTCTCGGGCTTCACCATCGAGGCGATCGAGCCGCGCCTGTTTTCGTTCAACGCCCCGCAGGGCGCGTGCCCGGCGTGCGATGGCCTGGGCGAAAAGCAATATTTCGATCCGCAGCTGGTGGTGCCCAACGAGGACCTCAGCCTCAAGAAAGGCGCGGTCGTCCCATGGGCGAAATCCAACCCGCCCTCGCCTTATTACATGCAGGTGCTCGGCTCGCTGGCCCGCGCGTTCGGCTTCTCGCTCGACACGCCCTGGCGCGATCTGCCCGGCGAGGTGAAGCTCATCATCCTCCACGGCACCGCGGGCAAGCCGGTCACCCTGCGCTTTCAGGACGGGCGCAAATCCTATGAGGTGCAAAAGCCGTTCGAGGGCGTCATCGGCAACCTCAAACGCCGTCTGATGCAGACCGAAAGCACCTGGATGCGCGAGGAGCTGAGCAAATACCAGACCGCGCAGCCCTGCGAGGTGTGCGACGGCGCCCGGCTCAAGCCCGAGGCACGCTCGGTGAAGATCGCGGGCGAGGACATCTCGATCTCCACCCGCCGCTCGGTCGCCGATGCGCTGGCATTCTTCGAGACACTCAACGAAAAGCTCGGCCCGCAACAGCAGCAGATCGCCAAGGCCATCCTCAAAGAGATCATCGAGCGGCTGGGCTTCCTCAACAATGTCGGGCTCGACTACCTCAACCTCGACCGCACCTCCGGCACGCTGTCGGGCGGAGAGTCCCAACGCATCCGGCTCGCCTCGCAGATCGGCTCCGGCCTGTCCGGCGTGCTCTACGTGCTCGACGAACCCTCGATCGGCCTCCACCAGCGCGACAACGACCGTCTCCTCGTTACCCTCAAGCGCCTCCGCGATCTCGGCAACACCGTCATCGTCGTCGAACATGACGAGGACGCGATCCGCACCGCCGACTACGTCATCGACATGGGTCCGGGCGCGGGGGTGCACGGCGGCGAGGTGGTCGCGGCGGGCAAGCTCAAGGATGTGCTCAAGAACAAGAAGTCGCTTACCGCCGACTACCTCACCGGCCGCCGCTCGGTCGCCGTCCCCGCCGTCCGCCGCAAGGGCAACGGCAAGAAGCTCACCGTCCACGGCGCCACCGCGAACAACCTGAAATCCGTCACCGCCGC
>NZ_JBGTFM010000062.1:0-11510 GCF_041747255.1 Blastomonas sp.
GGGCTGCGCAGCGAGCGCGGCATCGACGGCGGCATCGAGCACCGCCGCATCGCCAAGATCAACCCGCGCCTGCACGCTGCCATTGTTGGGATCGAAGATATCGGACTGACGCTGGCTGGCGGGGGCTGTGACGCCGGGGGCCAGAAAATGGGTGACGGTGCGCATGTGGGCGGCTCTCCTGATAACGCTAGGCTTTGGACGCTGCGTTAGCTTTTGCCCGGGGTGCAGGCAATGGGGCAGAGCAGGCGGCGCGACAGCCGCCACAAAAAAGGGGGCAGCGCGATTTGCGCCACCCCCGTTATGATGTTCGATCAGCCAATATTTACCAGATGCGGATGCGCTCTTCGGGGGGCAGATACAGTGCGTCGCCCGGCTGAACGTTGAACGCCTTGTACCATGCGTCGAAATTGCGCACGACGCCGTTCACGCGGTAATCAGGCGGGGAGTGGGGGTCAGTCTGCAGCTGCTGGCGCAGGAACTGTTCGCGTGACTTGTTGCGCCACACCTGCGCCCATGACATGAAGAAGCGCTGGTCGCCGGTCATGCCGTCGATCACCTTGTCTTCCTTGCCATTCAGGTGGATCTTGTAGGCGCGATAGGCCATCGACAGGCCACCGACATCGCCGATGTTCTCGCCCAGAGTCAGCGTGCCGTTGACGCAGGTCTTGCCATCGTCGAGCGGACACAGAGCATTATATTGTGCGACAAGGGCGCTGGTCAGCTTCTTGAAGTTGGTCTGGTCTTCCGCCGTCCACCAATCGCGCAGCACGCCGTCGCCATCAGACTTCGATCCCTGATCATCGAAGCCATGCCCCATCTCATGGCCGATCACGCCGCCGATGGCACCATAATTGACCGCCGGATCAGCCGACAGGTTAAAGAACGGCGGCTGCAGGATGGCGGCGGGGAAGACGATCTCGTTGCGCGGTGGCGAATAATAGGCGTTCACCGTCTGCGGCAGCATGAACCATTCGGTCTTGTCGATCGGCTTGCCCAGCTTGGCGATATTGTCGCGATAGGCCCAGGTGCCCGCCGCGATGGCATTATCGAGCGCCTTGCCGGGGGCGACCATCAGGCTGTCATAGGTCTCGAACTTTTCGGTATAGCCAATCTTGGGCGTGAACTTGGCGAGCTTGTCGCGCGCCTCAACCTTGGTGGCGTCGCCCATCCAGGTGATGTCGTCGAGGTTCGCCGCCATCGCCTTGCGCAGGTTTTCGACCAGATCATCCATCGCCGCCTTGTTTTCTGACGGGAAGTAGCGCGCCGCATAAACCTTGCCGACTGCCTCGCCGAGCGACCCTTCAACCGCTGCGACACTGCGCTGCCAGCGTTCGCGCTGCTTCTGCTGGCCACCGAGCACGGTGCCATAGAAGGCGAAGTTGGCCGCATCGATGTCACTGGGCAGCACGCTGGCGGTGGCCGAAAGGAAGTTGGCCGAAGCCCATGCCTTCCACGTTTCGATCGGCGCGGAATTGACGATCCTGAGCAGCCCGGGGACCCCGCCGCCCAGCTTCGCGAGCTGTTCCGGCGTCAGCTTTTCTGCGGCGATCTCTTCTTCGGTCGGCGGCACCTGCCGTACGATGAAGGACTCCTGATTTTCCACACCAAGCGTCTTCAGCCAGGTCGCGACCGGAAAGCCGTTGCCCATGGCGATCAGTTCCGCCTTGCTGACCTTGTTATAGGTGATGTTGCGGTTGCGTCCGACGCCACGATCCCAATGTTCGGCGGCCATCGCCTTTTCAAGATCGTAGACTTCCTGTGCGGTCTTGGCCGGATCGGCATAGCCCGCCTTGCCGAGCAGGAAGGTGAGATATTCCATATAGGCCGCGCGGATCTTGAGGTTGGCCTCGCTGTCGACCAGATAATAATCGCGATCGGGCAGGCTCAGCCCGCCGGTGCCCATCTGGAAAATATAGGCGTCGGGCTGCTTGGAATCGATTTCAACAAAGCCGTTGACTGGCGAGCGGAACCCGGGCGTGCCGAACAATTTTGCCAGGTCCTCGTGCGTCTTTACCGCCTTGATCTTGTCGAGATAGGGCTGCGCCGGGGCCATGCCTGCGGCATTGATGGCGTCGACATCAATATGGGCATTGTAATAGGCCGCGACCTTGCCTTCCATCGTGCCGGGGTTCGGCTGCGCGGCGGCGAGTTCATCGATGATTTTGCGCACGCGCTGCTCTGACTTTTCCGCCAGCAGCGTGAATGCGCCATAACGGCTGCGGTCGGCGGGGATTTCAAAGCTGTCGAGCCATTTGCCATTGACGTGCGCGTAAAAATCGTCGCCCGGCTTGACCTCGGGCTTCATCAGCGTGGTATCGACCCCCCATGCGCCCCAGTAATCGCGCGCGGTGGTGGTGATACCCTCGGCATCGGCTTCACCGGCAACACTGACGTCGCCGGTGGCTTCGGCTTCGATCAGCAGATCAATGTCGCTATCGGTTGACGCATGGGTGGAAGGATTAGCGAACGCAGGCGCGGCGACGAACGCGATCGCCGCGACCGACGCGAACAATGATGCTTTGCGCATAATGTGATGAGCTCCCTTGGATTATCTAAGGCCCGGACATCCGAGCGCATCCGCTGCGATGGACGCAGCGGCTATATAGAGGAGCCTATGAGAGGCATCGCTGTACAGCAACGCTTTTCGTCGAGCCGCCGGTCTGTATCGACAAACGACAGTCGTGACAGGGCAGGCGACTTGGTTCAGGCGATTGTCGATCAGCCCGGCGCGCTCATGATCCGCCGTCCGGGCAGCACTGACTGGCTGGCGGTTGAGGTCATGTCGGTGCTGCGCTCGCGGATCGTACGCATCCGGTGCCAGTTCGCAGTTGCGCGCTCCTGCGTCAGGTTGACCGTCATATAGCCACGGCTGCTGGTATCCGCCCATTTGAGTTGCGGGTTGGCGCGAACCAATGCATCGGCGACATCCTTGGCGGCAATGGTCGGCGCATAGGCTTCAAATCCGGGCGAGGAGACCGAATGTCCGGCAAACTCGACCCCGGCAGGTTTGCCGTCGGCCTCCAGATCAAAGCCCCAGCCGTTGTGGCTGTCGCCCGAGAGCACGATCAGGTCGCTTGCGGCCGCTTGTGCGGATTTCAGCAGCGCCTCGCGCTGCACCGGGTAGCCGTCCCACGCGTCCATGTTGAACGGCAGGCCTGCCCTGGCCGCCGCCATGCCGGCAGCGGCGCGCATCTTAACGATTGCCGGCGCGTCGCTCGGCACCCATTGCGCGGTTTCGGGCGGCAGCTTCAGCGATCCCATGACGCATTGCTGCGCCCACACCTGCCAGCGCGTGCCGCCTGACTTGGACGCAGCAAACTGTGCCCCCAACCATTGTGCCTGATCGTCGCCGAGCATCTTGCGCGCCGGGTATTGCCAGGTGTCGTCGCGGAACGCCTTGAGTGCCGCAGCAAGATCGCCGCCCTTGGCCAGCACCCCGCCCAGATCGGCGGGCTCATCACGCCCGGTAAGGCGGCTTTCGGTGCGGATCAGGGTCGCCAGATTGCCGATCTGGTAGCTGCGCCACAAGGTGCCCCCCGGGGCAAGATCGGCCACCGGCATCCATTCGTGATAGACCTGCTCGGCGATCCGCCGCCGGGTGGCGTAATCGCCCTCGGTCTCGGGCTGATGATTTTGCGCGCCTTCTCGCCAGGCATCGTTCGTGATCTCATGGTCGTCCCACATCGCAACCATCGGCGCGACCTGATGCAGCCGCTGCAGATCAGCATCGGCGCGGTATGAGGCGTAGCGCAGGCGATAGTCGGCCAGCGTCACCATCTCATGGTCGGGTTGCACGCTACGCCCGGGCAGCGCCTGACCGCGTGCCGGATAGACATCGAGACCATATTCATAAAGGTAATCACCCAGATGCACGGTGAGGTCGATATCCTGACGCGTGGCGGCATGGGCATAAGCGTTGAACCAGCCAAACGGCAGGTTCGAGCATGAAAACACGCCCAGGTTGAAGTTCTGTGTCTCGCCTACCGGCAAGGTGCGGGTGCGACCCACCTGTGACATGCTGCCATCGGGTGCGACGAAGCGGAAGAAATACCACTTGCCCGGCGCGAGGCCGCTGACGGTCAGCTTGGCGATATGATCGCGCGCGCCACTGGCGCTCACCGATCCGCCCGCAACCGGCCTGGTAAAGTCGAGCGATTCGGACACCTCGGCAGTCAGCTGCGCGTCACTGTCGGCAACGAACCGCGTCCACAGCAGCACCGAATTTGCCGAGGGCTCGCCGCTCGCCACACCATGGGTGAAGCCTCGCGCCGCATAGAGTGCCAGCGCCGCGCCGGGGATCGAGAGCGCGGCGAGCCCGAAGGTGCCGGCCTGGATGAGCATACGACGGTCAAGGATCATGGTCATGGGAGTGACGCTCCGTAGGTGGCTGACGGCAACATAGCCTGTGATGCCAACCCCTTTGCCGCGCGTCCATGTCGGCCGTGTGACAATCGTCAGATTGGCTGACGCCGACCCGTAGATTACAATTTTATGACATTTGAGCGCAATTTATATGACAATTTCATTGCATCAAGTGTCACAAAGTTGTAATATTGCCGTCTCGCATTACGAAAAGGACACTATGACATGAAGTACCAAGTTATCACCATCGCGGTTCTTGCCGCCCTCGGCAGCGCTGCGCCTGGCCTTGCCCAGCCCGTGCAGACGCCGGCGGCGGCACAGGAAATCGGTTATGAATCCGGCGCGCTCGGTTATGCTGCGCTGGTTGAGGGCAATTACAGTGACGCGCTCGCCCAGATGCAGGCGGCGGAAAAACAGGTTTCAACGGCTGCGAGGCGCGATCCGGCCCGGTTGATCAACATGGCGCTGGCTTATGCCAAGCTCGGCGATATTGCCGCCGCCCGCAGTCATTATGAGGCGGCAATCGCTTCGCCTGTGTCATTCGATGTCATTCTGTCGGATGGGCGGGTGATGAACAGCCGTATTGCGGCGCGAACAGCCTTGCAACGGCTCGACCGGGGCTACGCCAAACGCTGAGTCGCAAACTGCAACGATCGTTACATCTGCTAGCGAAACCGCCCGGTCAGGCCCCGTCTGGCCGGGCATTTATATGGCGATGCCGGATGTTCGGTGTGGCATTGACGCAACGGCATGCAATCTAGTTACATAGCCAGGATTAAATTTGAGGCGTCTGCCGCATGCGATGAACCGTCGATCGGATCGGTCCAAAACCCGCCGGGTTGCAAGGATTATCAGACGCGTCGAACATTTGGCCGCAATCGATTTACGCAATTCTGTAACTTAAGCGTCTCGTCACTGTCACTGAAATAGCGATTCAACTTCATCATCTCTGCCTATCTGACTTCCCGAACGGCGGTCCGGGGGGTGGCATTCACATCATCTCCGCTTCGTTCGTCACGAAATCAGACTTGGTCCAAGTCAGCAGTATGCGGAGATACAATGATGCTTAACGCACGAGTTCGTTCAGTCCTGATGGCCACGGCCGCAGCACTTGTTGTCACCGCTTGCGGTGCAGATGACATCGCATCGCCCGGCGAAGGCGTGATCGTGATCCCGGCACCTGCGCCGGCACCTGCTCCTGCTCCCGCCCCAAGCCCGACTCCGACCCCCACGCCGCCTGCTACTGTCACCCCGGCTGCTGGCTGCCCGTCGGCACTGTTTACCGATCGCGGTACGATTTCTGGCCCGACCGGAACCTATCGCAACTGCGAATTCCCCAGCCGGTTCACGGCCAACACTCAGATTTCGCGCTCTCCTGGCGTTATTTACTCGCTTGGCGGCCGCGTTGATGTTGGCACCGATCAGGGTGCAGCCAGCACCGGCAACAATGTCACGTTAACGATCGATCCCGGCGTGGTTATCTTCGGTGCGACCGGCGTGTCGTTCTTTGTTGTCACCCGCGGCAATCGCATCGATGCGGTCGGTACCCCGACCCAGCCGATCATCTTCACCGGCCGTCAGAATGTGACCGGCGCTGCCACTGACGATACCTCGCAGCTCTGGGGCGGTGTGGTGCTTCTGGGCCGTGCCCCGATCACCGATTGCCTTGCTTCTGGAGCCGCTCCGGGCACTGTCGCTTGCGAACGTGACACCGAAGGCACCAGCAACGCGCTTTATGGCGGTGCACAGCCCGGCGACAACAGCGGCACGATGCGTTTTGTCCAGATCCGCTATTCGGGCTTCGTGCTCAGCGCCAACAGCGAATTGCAGGGCCTGACGCCGTCTGGTACCGGATCGGGCACGGTGATCGATCACGTTCACGTGCACAACAGCTCGGACGATGGCATCGAAGTATTCGGGGGTCGCGGCAACATGAAGCACCTGGTCATCACCGGGGCCGAAGATGACAGCCTTGACACCGACGTCGGCTACAAGGGTTTCGTACAGTATGTCATCGGCATTCAGCGCGCGAATGTGGGCGATTCGATGCTTGAAATCGACTCTGACAACGCCAACGATGGTCAGACGCCCCGTCAGAACGTTCGTCTGTCGAACTTCACCTTCATCAAGAACGGTGACAACCGCGCAGGCAACAACGGCGTGGGTATCCTGCTGCGCGGCGGTGCTGACTATTCGTTCTTCAACGGCATCATGCTCAGCCCGATCCTTCCGTGTCTGGCAATCAGCCGTCCGCAGACGGCATCGACCACGGTTGATGCATCGATTGACGAAGCCGGCGCGCCGGTGTTCCGTTCGGTCGCGTTCCAGTGCCCGTCGGGCAATGCGTTCAGCGGTCGTAACGGTGTGACCAACGATCAGGTGGCAGCGCTCTTTAACGCCGGTACCAATGTCAGCACAAACTTCTCTCCCACGCTGACGTCGATCTATATCAACGGCGCGAATGAAACCGCCGTCCCCGCGTTCAACGCCAACACGATCAACAGCTTCTTCGACACCACCACTTATATCGGTGCGGTGCGCGATGCGAATGACCGTTGGTTTGCGGGCTGGACCTGCAATTCCAGCTTCGCGAACTTTGGTACGACGAGCGGCAGCTGCACCTCGCTTCCTGTCACGTAAGCACGATTATGCAGAGCCAGGCCTTGTGCCTGGCTCTGCCCATTTTTGGGGGTTTTCCATGCCAATGCCGCTCACTTTTGCGGGTTCGCTCCTGCTGACCACCGCGCTTGTTGCTCCGGCAACTGCCTTTGCCCAAACCGCTGAACCAGCCCAGACAGCTGAACCAGAAGCACCGGTTGGTGAAGCACAATCGGAAGGAGAGGATGTCGAGATTTCCGGACCCGGTGCTGGCAATCAGGAAATCGTGGTGCGCGGGCGTTTCATCCCCAATACGCTGCGCACCAACACCGAGGTGGTCTCTGTGCTGTCCTCGGCAGACATCGCGCGGACGGGCGAGGGCGACATCGCGGGCGCACTCGAGCGTGTGACGGGCCTCAGCGTCGTCGGCAACGGCTTTGTGTATGTGCGCGGTCTTGGCGACCGCTATTCGCTGGCACTGCTCAACGGTTCGCCGCTGCCCAGCCCCGAGCCGCTCAAGCGCGTGGTGCCTCTCGACATATTCCCGACCAACATCATTGCATCATCGGTGGTGCAGAAGAGCTTTTCGGCAAACTATCCCGGTGAGTTCGGCGGTGGCGCGATCAACCTGACGACGGTGGCGACACCGAACAAACCGTTCCTCACGATCTCGTCCAGCGTGGGCGGCGACACCGAAACTACGTTCGAACTCGGCTATACCTATTTCGGTTCACGCTCTGACTGGACCGGATTTGACAACGGCACCCGCGATGTGCCGCCACTTTTGCAGGCCGCCTTCAACAGCGGCAAACCGATCCTGCTCGGCGCAGATTTTGATCTGCAGGATCTGCAGGCGATCCAGAGGGAACTTGTCAATGCGCCGACGACGGTACTGCAGCGCAACCGCAACATTCCGGTCAACTGGTCCTTTGGCGTGTCTGGGGGCACCACCATTCCAATTGGCGCGGCGGACCTCGGCCTGATTGCATCGGCCAACATCAGCAACAAATGGTTGACCCGTCAGACCCTGCAACAGGTTGCGGGCACCCAGGACCTGTCGGGCGACCCGGTGAGCGAATTTGACCGGGTGATCACCGATAACCGTATCGTTGTAAGCGGGCTGTTTGGTGCGGCGCTTGAATTTGGCGAGCAGAAAATCCGTTGGACCAACCTTTACATTCGCGACACGCTGAAGCAGGCCCGATTGGGGATTGGCACGAATGTCAACGCGTTTGAAACCGAACTGTTGGAGCAGGACACTGCCTGGTTTGAGCGGCAGCTGATCAATAGTCAGGTTGTTGGAGAGTTCAAGTTCGGCGATTTGTCTTTGAACGTCCGTGGTGGTTATGCAAATTCCCAGCGTGAAGCGCCATATGAACGGAGCTTTACCTATGTTCGTTCCACCAATGTTGACCCGAACAATCCACTAAGCGGAAAATTTATCAATGACCTTGGCGGGTCATCGCAGGGCGTCGCATCGATTGCGTTCAGCGACCTAAACGAAGACCTGTGGTTCGGCAGCGGCGATCTGTCCTACCAGGTGCATCCCGATATCACCGCTTCGGTGGGCTATGCCTATACCGATACATCGCGTAGCTCGGTTCGTCGCGCCTTTGTCTATCGCGCCCAGAACCTGCCAATTCCGGTACAACAGTTGCGACCTGACTTTCTGCTGTCCGACGCTACCCAGCAGCTGTTCGACATCTTCCTGCTTGAAACGTCCGCGCAGGATGGCACCGCCGCGTTCCAGGCCGACCTGACCACCCATGCAGCCTATTTCCAGCTGCAGGTGCAGATGGCACCGGGGCTCAGCCTCAATGCCGGTGTGCGCTATGAAGAGGCCAAGCAGACCGTGGTCCCGATCGATCTGTTCAACACCGGTTCGAACCAGATTGTGCCGACCAACCTCAACAACGATTATTTCCTGCCGACTGCCACGGTGACCTGGGAATTCCTTCCTGACATGCAGCTGCGCTTCAACATCTCGAACACCATCGCTCGCCCGCAATTTCGTGAGCTGATCGCGCAGGTCTATCAGGATACTGACAGCAATCGTCTGTTCCGCGGCAACCCGTCGTTGCGCGATAGCGAGCTGTTCAACGCCGAAGTGCGCTACGAATGGTATTTCGACCGTGATCAGCGCCTTTCCGCAGCGGGGTTCTACAAGAAGATCGACAATCCCATCGAGATCTTCACGGCGTTCACCGACAACCAGATCAACACAAGCTTTGCCAATGCTCCCGAGGCGATTTTGTATGGGGCCGAGGTCGAGGCGATCAAATATTTCGACATGGCAAACTGGATTGATGGTTCGTTCTTTGCGACCCGTCGCCTGCTGTTGCTCGCAAATTATACCTACACGCAGTCCGAGCTGAAGGTGGGGCAAAACGATACCGCAATCGTGAACGGTCAGGTGTCCAGCGCGTCCAACTTCTTCTTCGACGGTGCGCCGCTGACCGGTCAGTCGGACCATCTGGTCAATCTCCAGATCGGCCTGGAAGACACCGAACGCCTTTCACAACAGACGATCTTGCTGATCTACAACAGCGACCGCGTTACCAGCCGTGGTCCTTCGGGTCAGCCTGACATCGTCGAGCGGCCCGGACTGCGGCTCGATTTCGTTGCCCGCCAAGGGATTCGTTTGGGCGGTGTCGAAGCTGAACTGAAGTTTGAGGCGCGCAACATCACGCGTACCCGCTATCAGGAATTCCAGCAGGTCGGCGACAATCGGAATTTCTACAATCGTTACGAACTTGGCGCGTCGTTCAACTTTGGCCTTTCCGTCAATTTCTGATCCGGGCTGATCATTTGATCGCATCGTGAAGGGCGGGCCGTGTGCGGCTCGCCCTTCATTTGTTTCGTCGCAACCCAGCGGCAGCGCGATATCAATTCAAATATCTGTCACAATCTGGTAATCCAACCGTCATCCATAGCGCCTAGCAGCATGGACCGGGCCAAGGGGATCGGCCCTGCGAGGGAGTGATTCGTGGCATCAGCGGCCCATCATGGCACGCAGTCCGGCCTTGGCGCATCATTGTCCCGATTCCGTTTCGCCCGATTTAACGTGTTTCCTCAGGTACTTGGCCGCGCCCCCCGGATGAGCCTGTATGACTGGCTTCGCCTGTTGCTGATTTTCGCGCTGCTGGTTCAGGTTGCGCGATTGCTGTGGGTCATTCTCACGCCGATTGCGCCACTGGGCGACTGGCAGGCACGCCAGGCCAATGTTTTGCCGCCGGCATCGCGCGCCGCGCTGTTCGCCAGCTTTGACGGATTTGATCGCGGCGCTGCAACGGGCACCGGCGAGGCGGCAGTCACCTCGCTTGATCTGACGCTCTACGGTCTGCGCATGAACGAGGCATCGGGTGGCGGATCGGCAATCATCGCAGGGTCAGATGGCATCCAGCGCAGTCACCTAGTGGGCACAGAGGTCGCGCCGGGGGTGAAGCTGGTGCAGGTCTTGTTCGATCATGTCGTGCTCGAACGCGGCGGCACGCGCGAAAGCCTGTTCCTTGACCAATCGATCCCTGCCGAAACCGTGGGTGATGTCGCCACCACCGCCACGCCACCTGCGAACAGCTTGCCGGTCGTGTCCGCCGATTCTTTGACCGCAGAGGCGGTGACAACGGGGATCGGCTTTGCGCCGCGCACCGAAAACGGCCGCGTTACCGGATTTGCCGTCACCCCCAAGGGCGACGGCGGCGCCTTTGCGCAGGCGGGCTTCAGGCCGGGCGATATCGTCAGCGAAATCAACGGCCGCAAGATCACATCCGCGCAGGATGGCGCGGCGCTTGCGCAGCAAATCCGCCCCGGTGCCCGCCTGTCGCTGATGATCGAGCGCGGCACCGAAACCCTCCCCATCGCGATGATCATACCGGAACAATGAAAAAACACATTTCAACCCTCGCGCTGTGTGCAGCGCTGATCGTCGCTTCGCCGTTGCAGGCACAGCATACCCTGAACGTGCGCGATGCCGATGTGCGCGCCTTCATCGAAGATGCCGCGCAGGTCACCGGGCGCACCTTCATCATCGATGGCCGGGTGCAGGGCAAGGTCTCGGTGGTCACTGACCGGCCATTGAGCCGCAGCGAATATTTTGAGGTGTTTCTGTCCACCCTGCGCGCCAACGGGTTGATCGCGGTGCCGACCGCCAACGGTGCCTATCGCGTCCAGCCGGTGGACGGCGCTGCCTCAACCGCTGGCCGGGTTGGCGGCAGGCGCGGTGGGCAGAACGAGTTTGTCACCGAGGTGTTCCGTCTGCGCGCGGTCGATGCGACGTCGGCGGTGGAGACTTTGCGCCCGCTGGTCAGCCGCGAAGGATCGATCACCGCCAACCGCAGCGGCAACAGTCTGGTGGTCGCCGATTACGCCGACAACATCCGCCGTATCCGGCAGCTGATAAGCCAGATCGACCGCGACAATGCAACGACGCAGGTGATCACGCTGACCCATGCCGGGGCGCGCGAGATTGCCACGACCTTGCAGCAGCTCGCCCCTCCGCCGGGCGGGGGCGGTGCCGAGGGCGGCGGTGCGGGCGGACCCACGGTGGCGGT
>NZ_JBGTFM010000063.1:0-2086 GCF_041747255.1 Blastomonas sp.
CTGATCGGCATGATCGCCATGATTCCGGCCGCAGCCGTGGTGGACGAAACCGACCGACTGAGCGTCGGCGGAACGATCTGGGACGGTGAGGCGGTGCTTGATTCAACCATTCGCGTGGTCTGGGATATTTCCCCGATCTCGAGCCTGACCAAGCTGGCGTTTACCGCCCGCTGGCATCTGACAGGCAGCGCAAACGATCTGGCGGGCAGCGTCTCACTGCGCGGCGAACAGCTCCACCTGGATGACGCATCCGGACAGGTCGACGGGGTGCTGTTGGACGCGTTGTTTCCAAATCTGCCGCTGAGTTGCAGGTTCAATGCCGACGTCCGGCTGGCCTATCTGCATCTTGGCGGCAGCGGTCAGGGCGGCGCCGGCAGCCTGCGCACCGGGCCCGTCAACTGCAATGCAAAAGACCTTGCCGCCTTTCCCCTGGATTTGCCCCAGATGGAGGCTGACCTTGCCCCGGCCGGTGACGCAACCGCGGGAGCGCTCAAGACCGTCGAGAATGGCGCCCATCTGATCGAACTGCGGCTTTCTTCCGACGGCATGCTGAGCGTGTGGCCGACCCAGATGGCCGTTGCATTGGCGCCGATGCTGGCTGGCAAGCGATACGATACCAAGATCGAATAGCGGTCAGGAAATCGCCAGATCATTGAGACCGATGATTGGCATCAGAATCGCCATCACCATCAACAGCACCATCCCGCCCATTGCCAAAAGCACCATCGGCTCGACGAGTGAGACGATGACCTGGAGTTGGGCATCCACCTCGCGGTCCAGCTCGCCGGCCGCGCGTTCCAGCGCGGGGCCCAGTTTCCCGCTTGCCTCGCCACTGGCCACGATGGCGACCAGCATACCAGGCAGGATATCGGCCTCGCGCATCGATCTGCTAACGCTGTCACCTTCGCGTACCCGCAGAGCGACTTCCTCCATGCGTTTGCGGATGTGTCCGTTGGGGATCACGGCAGCTGCCGCATTGAGCGCATCGAGCAGCGGCACCGCGCTTTGCACCAAGGTGGCAAGCGTTGCCGAGAAGCGCGCTGCATTCAATTGCCGACTGAAGCGGGCGAGTGGATCACGCGTCGCAACCAGTCGGTCAAAGGCAAGTCGCCGTTCGGGCCGGGCAAATTCACGTCGCGCGAGCAGCGCCCCGCCGACGAGTGCGACCAATATCACCACCCCGTAATTCGTGAGCAAGGAACTCACTGCGATCAATATGCGGGTTAGCAACGGCAGGTCCGCACCGCGCGAGACAAACACCTGCACGATGTCGGGTACGACGTACATCATCATCAGGGCCATCATCAACGCCGAGATAGTCGCCAACAGCGCGGGATAAAGCAGCGCGAGCTTCAGCTTACGATTGGCCACATGGCGCGAGTCAACGAAGTCCGCCAGGTAGGCGAGCACGTCGGGCAAACGTCCCGACTGCTCCCCCGCATTGATCGAGGCAACGTAGTAGTTGGGGAATACCTTGGGGTGACGCCCCAGGGCCTGGGCGAAGCTCGAACCCTCCATCACCTTGCTGCGTACGTCGAGCAGCACTCCGGCCATGTTTGGCGCGTCACCTTGCCCTGAGACCAGCCGCAAGGCTTCCTCGATCCGGACATCGCTGCCGATGAGTGTGGAAAGCTGCCGCGTCGAGGTGGCTAAACTGCGGGACGAGACCGACCGGCGGCGGAACCGTTCGCGAAAGGTTTGCGGATCGCCCGAGGGTTCGTCGGTATTGCGCCCCGCCTTGTGGCTGGGAGAAACCGACACCGGCAGCAACGACTGTTCTCGCAAGGCATGGCGCGCAGCGGTCAGATTACCAGCCTCGATTACGCCCCTTTTTGTGCGCCCCGCCGGGTCGATGGCCTGATAGGAAAAGGCCGGCATGTCAGACCTCTTCGCGCACTACCCGCGCCACTTCGGCAACGCTGGTCAATCCCTCGCGAATTTTTAGAACACCGTCATCGAGCAGCGAGGGGCTTAGCCGACGAGCCTGTTCGGTCAGCGCGGCTTCCGAAGCGCCGTCGTGTATCAGTGCCTCCATTGTCCGGTCGACCGGGATCACTTCGTGAATGCCGGTGCGCCCGCGGTAACC
>NZ_JBGTFM010000064.1:0-13041 GCF_041747255.1 Blastomonas sp.
GGTCGGCGCGCCGGAGGGCACAGGCGGAGCGATGGCTGCCGTGTTGCCGCCAGTGCCGGCTATGCCGCCAGTGCCCGTTGCACTCAGGATAATGCCGTTCTGGGCGCTGACATCGAGCACCGATTCGCCAAATGTCAGCAACTCCAATGTGCCGCCGGTGCCGCCGCCTGCATTGCCGCCGCTGCCGCCAGCCAATGCGCCACCTGCAGCACCATTTGCGCCGTTACCGCCCAACGCATCTGCAGTGAAGGTGATCGTATCCAACGTCACCTGGGCAGTCCCCTGGCCGATCAGCCTTGCCACGCCGCCCTCGGCATCACCGCCCGCACCGCCCGCGCTGCCTGCGGTTGGCCCGGCCGTTCCGTTGCCGCCAAAGCCCCTCGCATCAATCGTTGTGCTGCCCAGATCGATCACGCTGTCGCGCACGGTCAGTTCTGCTGTCCCGCCAATGCCGAACCCGCCCGATGCACCGATGCCGCCATTCCCGCCGTTGCCGCCGCGTCCCTGCGCGCGCACAGTATAGACACTGGCGGTCTCATCATCCTGCGCCAGGATAATTCGGGCCAAACCGCCGCTGCCACTGCCACCGCGGCCCCCCGCACCAGCGCCATAGCCAAAATCGAAGCTCTCTCCGCCGATGCCTCCAATGCCGTCGGCATCGACTTCAAGCAGGTTGAAGCTGATGCTGCCCGCGCGGTCGATATACTGGGCCTCGCCGCCCTCAGACGCACCGCCCGCACCCGCGGCTCTGCCATCCTCGGCAAAGCCACCCTCACCGCCAATACCGCGCGCCTGAACGCGGATCGTGTCGGCTGAGATCGTTGCTGTTCCATCATTCAGGAATAACGCCGAACCGCCAGCGCCCGCGCCGCCATCACCCGAACCATTGATGCGACTTGTGCCCCCACGGCCAAAGAAATTGTCGTTGCCATTGGCGGCAAGCGTCAGTTCGCCAACCGTCATCTGCCCGGATACCGCATTGAAGGTGACGCGTCCGCCTTCTCCCACACCACCGTTGCCTGACCGTTGGCCATTGGGGGCATCGTTTGAACCGCCTAAGCCACCAAAGCCGCCCGCGCTGGCCGTGAAACGTCCGACATCAACCTCAGCGCCGTTCAGGTTGACGATAACCTGGCCGCCGACACCAAGCCCGCCATCGCCAACCGGGCTGGCATTGCCATAGCCAAAATCAAAACCATCGCCGCCGTCGCTGCCAAATCCATCGGCCCCGACAAACATATCTTCAACCGCAAATGTGCCACCGGCAAGATCAAGTGTGAGTAGACCACCGACAGCAGTGCCACCACTCGCCGCGTTGCTGGTGCCGCCGGTTTCTGAATCCGCGGCGAATGCGCCATCCGCGCTGGCCGACAGGCTGTTGAGCACAATGGCACCGCTCGTCCCCTGAACGGCAATGTTGATGGTGCCGCCTTGCCCAAAGCCGTTTTCATCCGACGCGCTGGCGCGTGCGCCACCAAGCCCGTTTGCGCTGACGAACATCTCTGACCCGCTGTTGCCGATCCGTCCGTTCTGGGCATTGATGCTGACCGAGCCACCCAAACCCTGCCCGCCCGAACTGCCGCTGCCACCGCGCGCCGAGGCGTTGACATCGGCAAAGTCAAAATCAATCGTGCCACCGTTCAGCGCAAGCATCGACGCCGCGCCGCCGAGTGCGGTCGAACCGTTCGCATCGTTGAAAAAGCCAAGGTCTACATTCGTACTAACGATCAGCAGGTCGGCGGATATTGCGCCATTGTTGGCCGCAAGCGAGACATTGCCGCCCCGCACCACCGAAGGGCTGTTGCTCTCGAAGGCTTCGGTCGTGATCTCAAGGAAGCTGCCCGCGTCGATCCTGGCCTGATTGATGGCCTCGACAGAGATCGTCGCGCCCGATGGGGCCAGATTGTCGCCGCTGGTGCGCGCGATGAGCGAAACGCTGTTCGACACATTCAGCGTTGCGTTGTCCGCCAGCAAGCTGATGCTGCCATATCTTGCAACACCGTTGTCGGAATTGGCGATGGAAGAAGCCTGAAGTGAACCCATGCCGTGGGTGCCGCCGCGAAACACCAGATCGATCACGCCCCCTGAGGCCATTGTCGGGTTGCTGCCGGTCAGCGCATCAGCATTGGCCTCAAACCTAGCATTAAGGACATCGAATCGGCCATCTGACGCGCTAACTCTGATGCTGCCCCCGGTTGCATCATTGCCGGTACCCGGCAGCGCATTATTGCGGCCCGAGCTCGCATCCAGCGCGTTCGCGCTGACGTTAAGTTCATTTAAGCTGATTACGCTCGCGGCGCCGGTCAGGTTGATATTGACCAATCCACCGCGCGACGCGCCCAACCCGGCAGCGCGCGCTCCGCCAGTGCCGTCCGCGCTCAGCGTGGTCAGCCCGCTGACCTGGAACGCGCCGCCGGTCAGCACATCCAGCGTCAATGTGCCGCCGGCACCATTCTCGCCGAGCCCTGCAACATTGGTCTCAACCCGGCCAAATCCATCGACAGAGGCTGTCAGATTGCCGCCGATTTCGACGGTGGCAAGCGGCGATGTTGCGCTCGGATCGGCATTGGCGAAGATCGATATCGTCCCGCCTTGCGCGCCGTTGCCCGCGCGCAAGCTGACATTGCCCGCAACGGTGATGCTGCCACCCTGGTTGGCACCGAAGTCGATCTCGCCATCAGCGGCAAGGCTGATATTGCGCGCGGCATTGACCTGAACCGACGCTGCGCGGCTCAATCCCGATGCCACCATCTCGATATCGTTGGTCGCGCTGGCAAACAGATCATTGCTCAGGTTCAGATTGCCGAACTGGATGGATCCATCGACCGGCGATGCCGCCTCACCAAAGCTCGCACCGCTCGTGTTGCGCCCGGCGCTCAGGATAATCACCCCGTCGCGCTGCGCGGCGGTCACCGCAGGGGCATAGCCAATGTTGCCCGACACCAGCATGGTGATGGCATTGTTCTTCGGCACCGCGACCATCGAGATGACCTGATTGTCCGGATTGGCGCCATAGCCGACGTCTGGCGTCGGGGTGCGCGTCGGGCCGGTGGTCGTGCCGGTATGGATGATGCCGTTGGCGTCATCGGTTCCGGCGAGCACGGTGATGTCAAACAGGCCGTTGTTGAACGTCATGAAGTTGGCGCTGCTGGTGTTGAAGCGGATGTCCGCCTGCTCGGCGGCGAGCAGCACCGCCGACCCGTTGACATCAATCCGCCCGCGCTGTTCAACGCGCGGCGCGGCGGCAATGAAATAGCTGTTCGCCTGCGTCTGGAGGATCGACGCGCCCGCCTCGATCACCACCGCCGATGTGCTTCCCGATGGTCCGCGCAGGCGCAAGGTGTTGCCGGTGCCGAACAGGCCGCCGGTGGTGTCGATGTTGTTGGTGGTCAGCAACAGGCTGCCGACATCGAACACCGATGATGATCCGGCGATGATGCCGCCGGGGCTGAAGAACCAGACATTGCCGCCGACCTGGGTGCCAATGCGGCTGCGCACCGTGCCATCGAACCGGGCGACCCGCCCGGTGTCTGACGGGAGGATGCGGTTGAGCACGGTGAAGGTGGTGGTTCCGAGAAATTCGAGCGTCTTGCCAACGGGTAGAAAATCAATCGCGCCGCCGCCCGTCGTCGGGTTATCAAACGGCGTCCAGTTGATGATCAGCTCACCGCTCGACGGCCGGATGGTGTCCACATTGGCGGTCCGCGAAATCCCCGCCGATCCGCCACCAATCGGAATGGCAGGCGTCGCCTGCACCGCAAAGGCGGGATTGACGACATGCGGTTGCTCCTGCGGTGCAAAATCGGGCAGGTTGATCCGGCTATGCGGCTGGTTTTCGGGCGTAAAGACGGGCCGCGACACATCGGCGTTCAGTTGGCTGGCCACCATCATATCGGCAGGCATCGCCGTGGGCCGGTACGGGATATTCTCTGCGATCAGGATCGCCCCGATCACGCCGCGATCGTGCGGCTGATGTTCGACGCGCATATCGGAACGCACCGGCATGCCTGCGGGCGGCAGCGGGCCGGCACTGGCGACGGGCAGCATCGGCGCATTGCGGGCATAGAAATCTGAGTTGTCGCGCACTTGCGCCTCGGCGCGGCCCATTGTCAGGGACAGCGCAAGCGCCGCAGCGGTCAGCGAACACGATGCCAGCATCCGGCCCCGCAACGTCTTGCCGGAATGCCGCAAGCGCACCCTGCCCTGCTCCTGCGCGAATGGCTGGCTAACGATGGAAGGACTGACCATCATCCTGCTCCCTGAAATGCTGCGTCGCGGAACGACTGGAGGTTGTCGGCACCCTGGCCTGCTGTTGGTTGGCGTGTCATCAGCGCAGATTCCATGGTGCGAGCTGCAATGTGAGGTTAAACAATATGCGCACGTCTTCCGGCCGGTTGAGCAGGCCGGAATCGTACACCGGCACCGCAACCAGCAGATCGGCGCGCGCGGCGTTGCCGATGGTGGCGCGCAGGCCCGCGCCTGCCGAAAACAGCCGTTGCGGGTTCAGCCCGTTGAAGGCGGTGTCCTTGTTCCAGACCCAAAGCGCATCAAAAAAGGCGAACGGCTGGATCGCGGTCGAGGCCTGATCCTTGGGCACCAGCGATCCGTAAGCCACCTCGGCGCGGAAGCCGAGGCCGCTGTCACCAACGATCGCGCCGGGATCGAACCCGCGCCCGATCGTATAGTTGCCGCCCGAAATCTCCTCGTAAGACAGCAAGGCATCGGGAGCATATTGCAGCCGCGGCGCAAAGCTCAACAGCACCAGCGGGTCAGGCCGATAGTCGATCCGGGCATCGGCGCGCAGCACGAAGGCGGTCGGATCACCCTCGATCCGGCTGGGGGGGATGGCCCCGGGCAGCAGGCACCGCGCGAGCGCCGGGCCACAGCCCTTGCTGGCGCCAAAAATGTCCATGCCCTGGCGCAGCTCCAGCCCGGCATTGAACGCCCATTGCGGCTCAATGGCCGAAAAGCCATCACGCCCGGTCACGCTGGCCGGAGCAATCGCACCGTAAAGCAAGCGCACATAACCGACGCTCAAGGTATCGCGGGTCAGCGGCAGCGGCCCGAAATCGACGCTCTGGTCGATATATTCAAAGCCCGCCGTGCCGAACAGGTTGGATGCCTGGCTGCGGATGATGGGGTAGGTCGCGCGCACGCCTGCGACCAATGTTTCGGCACTGAAATTGCCGCCGACAATGTCGGGGTCGCTCCAGCTGTAGGTAAAGTCACCGCCCAGCGTCAGCCCCTCGCCGCCAACGCGGAAATCGTGGCTGGCCTGCAGCACCTGCTGCTCGCGAAATTCCAGCGTGCTGAACGCGCTGAGCGTGGTCTCGTCGCCAAGCCCGGTCAGGCCGTTGATCCGCAGCCGCGCCAGCGCGCCATAGCGCCCCACCGCCTGCGTCCCGTAATTCTGCACCGTCAGATCGGCATAGATCGGAACCCGCACCACTGCGAATTCACCGATCACCTCGCCCGGCGCGCCATCCAGCGGGCGCAGCGCGAGCCGGACATCGAGCCCGGGAATGTCGCGTGCGAGCAACAGATAGCGCTCAGCCACCAGAATGTTGAACACTGGCTGCGAGGAGATTTTTTCGATGTAGCGGCGTAGCAGCGGTTCAGATGGGCCTGCATCGCCGCGCACCTGCACCTGTGCCATGCGCGCCATCAGCACATCGAGCCGCACGATGCCCTGATCGATCTGCTGTGGCGGCACCTGCACGGCGGCGACATAGCCCTGCGCGCGCAAATAAGTCGCCGCCCGGTCGCGGATGTCGCAAATCGCCGAAATCGGCACGGTCTGCCCGACAAAATCACTGTAACTGCTGTTCAGGTCAGCAGCATCCACCGGCCCCAGGTTGGTGAATTCGACGCGCGCAAGCTGAAAGGTGATTCCGGCAAATTCTGGGCTCGCCAGCGGACACGGCGCGCGTTCAATCTCGCTATCGATGCCCAGCGGCTGGCCCTGCGACGGCACCTGCTGGTCCTGCCTGCCGCGCAAAATCTCCTCGCGCGTCGCCCCCGGCACGGCCTGCGCCTGCGCAAATGCAGGCCAAAGCGCACCCGCCAGAAACGCGCAGGCGCTCCAGCCAATAACCAAACGTCGTATTCCAACCACGTGGGCGTCCCCCTTTACGGTTCCGTCACTATGATTGACCGGCGACCCAGCGGCCGGTTTAAACTCCTTGCCTGTTTTCAGGCTATGTTTCGATGCGCCGCGCGATCACGCACGGCGCATTTCAAGGCATCATTCAGGCACGCATGAACGGCGTCATCCGTGCCGACATCTCAACGGTCGCCCGCAGCGTCTGACGGCGTTGCCGCAGCCAGCGTTTCCACCAGCAGGCCAAGCTGGTTGTCGCAGCCATTGGCGATCAGCGTTCCTGCGATATCGTCGACTTCGGTCGGCACGGTCGGCAGCAGCACCAGTTCGATCTGCTTGGCCTGGCCATCGGCTCCGACAAATGTGTAGCTGCCATCGGCAACCGGCAGTTCAGCGAACGGCCACGCCTTGTTCACCGATCCGTTCTTCCAGTCGAGCGTCACTGCCGTGCCGCCAGCGTTGCTGAGCTGCAAGGCCACGTCGCCTTCAACCTTGGCGCGCCAGAACATCAGCCGGTTGGGTTCAGCCACACAGAACTTGCCCGACTGGCTGGCATCAATGAACCACAGGTTGGGGCTGCGGGCAGCCGCTGCGGCGGGTATCGGCGTCGTGCCAGCACCGCGTACTGCCCCGGTGCGGGCCCGGCGCGCGTTGGCATTGGTTGCGAGCAGGCTGGCAATCTGGGTTGACTGGGTCTGGTCACGATTGACCGCGCCGTCCAGCGTGAATGTGCCAGGCCCGGAAAGCACGCGCGTTCCGGCCTTGTCGAGCACGGTCACGCGGTCGTTGGCCTTGAGCACCACCTTGCTGCTGGCCGCGAGCTTCGTGCCAGCCGGATACTGCGCAGCCGAAGGCCCCGCCGAACGGACCACCATGGATTGTGCCAGTGCTGCCGAACTGGCGGCAACGCCAAGCCCGATGACAGCGCCCAGAGTCAGCGCTTTGCGGACCCCTGATTTGATATTAACCGAGAACATAGCTTTCTCCTTTTTGAGTCTGACCAAGTCGCTTGAACAAATTCGCGATAGCCAGTTGTTGCCCCAATTCTTCAAGACGTGTTGTGAGTTGCACCACAGTCGTCGCATCACCCGCTTCGTGCGCGGCAACCAGTTGCGAAATCTCGTCACGTTCGCTGTCTGGCCGGTCCGGTGCCGGTTCGAAAATCTCCACCGGCTTGGCCCTGCCCCTTAGCACAATTCTGCCCATGGGGCGATACCAGTCTAGCCCGGATCGTTCGGCGGCTTCGCGGCTCACCAGCACTCTGGTGTCGAGCGACTTGTTGGCCGCCTCAAGCCGGGCCGCGGTGTTCATGCTGTCGCCAAATGCGGTGTACTGAATGCGTCCCTCGCCGCCGAAATTGCCGACAATCGCCTCACCAAAATGCAGGCCAACGCGAGTGCGGCCAATTGGCGGCACGCCTTCTGGCGCGTTAAGCCGAAAATCCTCACCTGCCTCATACATTGCCCAGGCCGCGCGGGCGGCTCGCTCGCCATCATCGGGAAATGACAGCGGTGCCCCCCAGAAAGCCACAACCGCATCACCGACAAACTTGTCGAGCGTGCCGCCATATTCGAGCACCACCTCGGCCAGCCGGTCGAGATAATCGTTGAGCAGCTGCGCCACCATCTCAGGCTCGATGGCATGGGTCAGCTTGGTAAAGCCCTCCAGATCGGTGAACACGCAGAAAATCTCGCGCTTTTCGCCGTGCAGCGCCAGCTTGTCGGGATCCTTCAGGATTTCCGCCGCGACCGAACGCGGCAGATATTTGCCCAGCGCGTTCTGTGCAAAGGCGCGCTGCTTCGACCCGACCACCCGCGCAGCCGCGCCAACCGATGTATAGGCGAGCAGCCAGCCGGTTGCCCAGCCAAAGCTGGGCACGCCCAACGTATCGAGCCCACCGCGCTGCATCAGAAACGGCACGACGATGAAAAAAGCGATCTGCATAGTCAGCAGCAGGCCCATAATCCAGGCGCGGGCATTGCTGATCGCGGTCAGCGCTCCGGCGAGCACGACCGACAAAGCAATTCCCCACAGCGCCCAGCTTGGGAAGGCGAAGGGTTGATCATTGTCGAGCAGCTGCGACATCATGTGCGCGTGCACCTCAAGCCCGATCATCTGCGAATCACCGGTCACCGGGTCGCCGATCCTCGTGAGCGGCGTATCGAATTTGTCAAAGTCGACAAAATCCCCGCCGATCAGCACATGCCGCCCCTTGATCTCGCCGGCGAGAAATTCGGCGCTGCTTGGATCGGCGAACAGGTCAATCGGTAGTTTATTGATCACCGGCCGCTCCGATGACAGCGGCAGGCGATAGCGGATTGCGCCGCGATAATCGGTAAACGCCGCGTTGGGCGGGGTCATCGCGCGCACCATGATCGCCGGCAGATTGGCAGGCTGGTCGGGCCAGCGCCGCGCAACCCCGTCGGCATCGGTGATCAGCCGGATGCTCGTGGGCACGGTCTTGTCGGTGGTCACCTCTTTCAGGAAGCCTTCGAGAAACTCCTGCTGGCGAAACTGGATCGCCTCGGCATTGGTGTCGAGCGACGCATAGGCGACATGGGTGGGCGTGGTCATCGCCCGCAAGGATGACTTGAGCGCCTCGTCATCATCCTGCGGCTGATCGAACAGGATATCGATACCGATCGACTTGGCCCCCATCCCGTCGAGATTGGCGAGCGCATTGGCGAGAATCGTACGGTCAACCGGGCTGCGCTGTCCGGTATCGATCAGCGTATCGTCGGTATAAACCACCATGACGATGCGCGGGTCCTGATCGACGCGCGGTGCAAAATTGGCGGCACGCATGTCGTACATCGCGTTTTCGGCATCGCCCAGCAGCGGCATCGAAGTGCTGTGGCGTGCCACCGCAATCGCGAACACCAGAAACGCACATGTTGCGAGCAATCGCACCAGTCCGAGCTGACGAATCAGTCGTCCAAGGCTGCGTCCCACTTCCTCGCGGTCGCTCGCGGGCTGTTGTGTACTGGTGCTGTTTGAAGTCATATTTGTCAGCGCTGGCCCCCGGCAAGCATGTTCGGCTCGCCCCTGCTGCCAGCTGCGGCAACCGTGTCTGTCGAAATGATATCACGCTTGCCATCGCCGATTACCGCAAAACCCGCCCAATAGAAAGGGTGTGATGTCAACGCGTCATCCATCAGCACGCGCTGCGCCGAGAGCAATGCCGATGCGATGCCAGAGCCCTTGTCCGCCGTGAACAGGCCGGTGATCAGGCGCTGGGTGGCATCATAATCATCGGGCGCAGGCCAGTGGCTGGCGAGCACGACACGCCCGCCCGCGCCGATGAACGAACGTACCAGCCCGTCGAGCGCGCTTCCCCCGCCGGTCTGCAGGCCGGTTTCGCGCGTCACCTGCACACTGGCGCGCGATGCCGTGTCGCAGGCTGAAAGGATCACCACATCGGCGTCAAGCTTCAGGTCAAAGATATCGCGGAAGCTGAGCAACCCGTCAGATGTCTCACCGCCAAACGAGGTCAGCAGCGCAGGCCGCGCCGGGCACGAGGTGCGCGGCGGGGTGACCAGTCCGTGCGTGGCAAAATGCAGGATGCGATATTGGTCAAGATCGCCCCGGCCCATAATCTGGTCGTCGGCAAACGCATCGTCGGTCACCACCTGGCTGCGCGCATCGCCCAGCAACGCGCTGACCCGGCGCAGTTCCTCGGCATTGATCGGCCGGTTCCATTCAGACAGCGACCAGTCGCACGCCGGATCGGCGGTGTCGGTGCTGCGCCGCGTCGCCATATCAAAGCCGGTCAAATTGAACACCGGGGTGTTCTGGCCCATGCCGAGATAGGCATTGGGCGCGCGCGATGGCGGGGCGCTGCGCGTATCGACAAAGGCGCGTGCTGACACAGCGGTGCTGATCTCGACCGAACGGCCCAGCCAGGCCATGCCGGTCATATCAAAGGCATCGGCATCTGGATTCTCAAGCCGCGCCAGAAATGCTGCGACCGGTTCATCGCGGGTGATCAGCAGGTTGGGCGGCAGCCGCAGCATCGCGCCATCGGGTTCGAAGATCAGGTGCGCGGACTGCTCGATCTGCGCTGCCACCGGCCCCAGCAGGTCGCGGTAAATCGCCCGTGCTGCCTCGACATCATAGGTCGATGTTTCATACAGGGTGCCGTTGAATTCAGAAATACTGGCCCGGATCGCATCGACCTGCTGCGCCAGCCGGGGCGCGCTGATCGTGGCTGCATAGCCTGTCGCGCTTTGCCGGTCGGCGTGGAACACGAACATCCGGCCTGCGATTTCAGCAAGCTTCACATACGCCTCGCCCGGCTGGAGACTGGCCTGCAATTCGGCAAGGCTGAGCACGGCTGGACTCGCGGCGCGATATTGCGGATAGGCGGCAAGCTGGACCAGCGCCGCCTGCTGCGCCGCCTCGATCTCGGCCAGCTCGGTTCGCAAGGTCGCCAGCAACGTCGCGCTGCCCGCTGCATCCTGCCCGCGTTCGATCACCGCAATCTGGATGCGCGCCCGTTCGATCGCGCGCGAAAGATTGAGCGACTGGCGGAACTGGCGCGAGGCCTCGCCCTGCCCCGCGCTCAGCTCACGCGCGAGGATCGCGGTGGTTTCTGCGACGCCGGGGCGGGCGAGCACCTGCGTCGCATCAAAAAAATCCGCCGCCAGCGCTGGCTGCGATGCCATGTTTCGCGCGAGCAGATCAAAATACGGTGCCAGCTGGTTGCCAAAGCCGACCAGCACACCGCGTTCGCCCAGCGCGCTGGTCACCACCTGCCGATACAACGCGCTGGCCTGTGCCTCTTCGCCCTGCCGCAGCAGCAGAGCCGCCAGCCGCGCGCGCACCGCATTGACCGCGTTGGTCTCAGGATACTGGGTTTCGAGCAGCGCCAGCGAATCGGTCAACCAGCCGCGTGCTTCTGATGGATTGCCCGCCTGCTCCTCGACCAGCGACAGTTCCGCCATGATCTGAGCACGAAGGCGGATGATCGACACCACCCGGCCGTCGCGCACGCTGATCACCTGCTGGAGCGCCTGCACCAGCCCGGCGCGCGCCGCCTGCATATCCCCCTTTAGGCGAAGCGCGGTGGCGGCGAGCTGCCCCGCCTGTGCATCGATGATGAACGCGCGTTCCTCAACCGTCAGCTGCAGGTCATCGACAAAGCCCAGCCGTCCGGAAAGGCGATCGCCGCTGTTGATCCGGGTGGAAATCTGGTCGGTGATGCGCGCATCCTCGCGCAAAGCAATCGCGCTGGTCGCCATCTGGCCGACAGGTCTGGCCAGCCTAGCCATGGCATCGTCCAGCCGCCGCTGGTTGAGCAGATGAATGCCCTCAAAATTGCGCTGCAGCCGCTGCTGCACCGGGTCTTCGCTGCCAATCGCGCGGGCCTGCGCAAACAGCGCGTCAGCCTCGTCAAACTGACCGAGGTTCGAGCGCTGGAGCGCGCGATTGACCAGAAACTCTTCCTGCTTGAGCTGGGTCGCTGCCGGATCGATGAAGCGCTGCTGCAGGGTTTCAAAAAACTCCGCAGCCTGCGCATAATCGCCGCTGTTGTTGCGGCGATAGCCCTCCGCGAGTGCCTCGTCGGGCTCGAGCGTCAGCGCCTGCACCCGGGCGAACGCCGCCGGGTCCTCGATCGAGGTGGTGGCAATCTCGACCGTGCCGGGTACGATCTTGCCTGCCATGATCGAGCGCAACGCCAGCGACAGGGCGCTGTCATAGGCGGCGAACCCCTCTGCCACAAAGGCGGTGTTGCCCCGGTTGATCCGCGCGACGCTGTAGCTGAGGCCGCCGTCACGCCACGCGCAATTGCGCTGCGTGGCCCCTTCGGCGATCGCCGGGGCGGGCTGGGCAGTGCTGCAATCGACCAGCGTCGATCGCCGCGCCTCAAGTCGCTGGTCGATGTCGTCGCCCGACTGGCGCAGCGCGAAGACATAGCCGACCGGCAGCGCCGAATCGCGGCAGACAATCGCCCAGCTGCGGTCAAATATATCCTTGTTGGCGACGTCGAGGCCACGGGTTTGAACCTGACACAGGCTGCCGCGGCTGTCACCGAGCGGAAAGCTGTCGCGCAGTGCCAGCGGAGTCGTCTGTGCAGCAACCGAAGGCACCCACAGCCCGAGCGCAATTCCCGCCAGTGCCGTGAGGCTCCCAATCCGTTTCTCGATCGCTGTGCGCATCAATTCACCCCGCCATGCCGCTGGCACCCTATGCGGATGCAAACTACACAACCCAAATTAACGCGACCCGGAGTAGATTCGTTTTATGTGGAGGGTTATAGGACGATAGCGCCACAAAAACCAGACCGGGCCGGTCCCGGGGTGGCACAGACCGGCAGGCTGACTTCAAAATCCCCGAAAAGTGATGGAATCTGCGATGCTTACGCGGGGCACCTCAAACTGGTTTATTGCTGCGTCTCCATCACGATAGCCGACCGCCATGCCGCAAAAGAAGATGTGATCGTCATCGATCGCCAGCAGTTCGCGCATGTAGGTGCCGTGCATCGCCCAGATTTCCTGCGAGCAACTGTCCAGCCCCGCCTCGCGCAGCAGCAGCATTACGGTCTGCAGCCACATGCCCATGTCAGACCATTGCGGCGGCCCCATATATTTGCGGGTGTAGGTGAATATCTGTACCGGCGCGCCGAAGCTGTCCCAGTTTTTCGCCATCTGGGCAAAACGCCCCGCCGCATCCTCGCGGCCGAGGCTGAGTGCCTCGAACATCGCCTTGCCCACCGCACGCCGCTGCGCCTCGTAGCGTCCCTCCAGGCCTTCGGGGTAGATGGCATATTCCATCCCCTCGCCCAGCGGTGCGGTCGCCGCCTTGGCCTTGATCTTGGCGGTGAGGTCTGCGAGCGGCTGCCCGGACAACACAATTGCGCTCCACGGCTGGGTGTTGCCGCCCGACGGCGCGCGCTGCGCCTTGCGCAATATCTCCTGCAGCACATCGAGCGGCACCGGATC
>NZ_JBGTFM010000065.1:0-6378 GCF_041747255.1 Blastomonas sp.
AAGCCGCCAGTCGCGCGCCACGCGGCGCGCCGCCATCACCTTGGCCTTGGGCTCCGCGGCAAGCAGGACCGAGCGGCAGGCCTCGCCGAGCGTTTCCTGGCCGGAGGGCAAGGCTCAAAGCGCCTTTGCGGCGTCCAGCACTTCTGCTGCGTGGCCCGCGACCTTCATCTTGCGCCAAACCCGCGCAACCTTGCCATCCTTGCCGACCAGAAAGGTCGAGCGCTCCATCCCCATATATTTCTTGCCGTACATCGACTTTTCCACCCACACGCCCATCGCTTCGGCGAGGCCATCGGTCTCGCTATCGCTCGCCAACGGCACAGTCAGTCCGTATTTTTCAGTGAATTTAACGTGCTTTTTGGGTGGGTCCTTCGAAACGCCCAGCACGGCGACGCCAGCGGCATCGAACTCGGCGATCAATGCGCTGAACTCTTGCGCCTGCTTGGTACAGCCGGTGGTGTCGTCCTTGGGGTAGAAATACAGCACCCAAACCTGGTCCGCAAAGTCCGCAGCGCTCACCGGGCTGTCATCGGGACGGGTCAGGGCAACGGGAGGTATAGTATCGCCGATATCGGTCATAATGGCTCCTTCAGGGGTGACTAAAACTCGCGCGGGGCACCGAACACCGAAGCCCAGGCATGGTTCACGCATTGCCGCGCCTGATCGAACACCGCAAGCAGCTCATGCCATTCCCCGCAGCCGCATGCGCGCGCGATCAGGGCGCGGCTGGCTGCATGCGGCTCGCTGCAATCGGGGGCAATAAGGCGAAGGCTAACGAGCAGGCAGGTCAGCAGATCATGCGCATCGCCCAACGCCGGATCGACATACCCTGCGTCCGCAAGCAAGCGCACCGCCTTGCCCAGATCAGGATCGAACGCCGTGTGATGCAGCAGCTGCAGCGTATGGACGATGAACTCAAGATCGACGAGCCCGCCGGGCAGCAACTTGGCATCGAGCACCCCCAGCGGCGGTTTATGCGCCGCAATGTCGGAGCGCATCTTCAGCGCGTCTGCAATCAGCGTGTCTGGCTCCCTCTGCCGGTGCAAAGCATCATTGATGATCCCGGCGAGCTGCGCTCGCGCCGTGTTCGACCCATAAACCGGTCGCGCACGGCACAGCGCCATATGTTCCCATGTCCACGCGGGTCCCATCTGATATTCGGCAAAGCTGGCAAACGAGACCGCGAGCAGCCCTTGTGCGCCATTGGGACGCAGCCTCGTATCCACCTCATACAATGCCCCGGCCGCCGTCGGTACGCTCAGCGCCGCGATGATCCGCTGCGCCAGCCGATTGTAATATTGGGTGCTGCCAAGGGGCCGTGCGCCATCCGATTCCATGCCGATCTCGCCGCTGAACAGGAAAATCAGGTCGAGATCAGACGCATGGGTGAGCGCGCCGCCTCCCAGCCGCCCCAGCGCAAGTATCACCGGCTCGCTGTCGGCAATCCGCCCATGGACTTTCGTAAATTCGGCGATCGCGCAGTCGGCCAGCCGCACAATCGCGGCTTCGGCAACCCGCGCATAGCCCGCGGCTATCGCCAGCGGATCGTGCCGCCCTTCGATCAGCTGCACCCCCAGCGCAAAACGCGCCTCGCCGACGCGGACCCGCACCATATCCAGCCGACGCTGATAATCCTCTCCCGCCTCCTCGCGCGCAAACTTGGCGATCAGCTGATCGACATCACCCGCCAGATCATAGGCGGAGGCGTCAATCAGCCCGTCGAGCAGATCACCACGCTGCGCCAGTGCCTCGGCGAGCACCGGCGCGTGGCTGAGGATATCGACGACCGTCTGCATCAGGCCTGGGCGGGCTTCTAGCAGGCGAAATATGTTGACCGTGCTCGGCAGGTTGCGCAGCAGATCATCGAAGCGATTGAGCGCTGCGACATGGTCCGGTGCGTCGGACAATGCTGTGAGCACTGATGGCAGCACCGCCTCAAATGCCTTGCGACCGGCAGCTGTCCGCAGCGCTCGCGCCGAGCCGTTGCGCCAGCCCATCACCCGCGCGGCCAGCGCCTGCGGATCGTCAAAACCGATAGCAGCAAGATTGTCAGCCAGCAGTTCAGGATCACTGCTCAACGTCACTGGCACGATCTCGCCGCCGCCGCGCTGCGAGACCACCAGCGCATCATAAACCCGGCCAACATCGTCGGTGACCGGGCGCAGAAATTCGATCAGCGCCGCGCCATCATCCAGCCCATGCAACCGCGCCACATTGCTCAATGCTGCGGCATCTTTGGGCAGGCTGTGGGTCTGCTGGTCATCAACCATCTGCAGCCGGTGCTCGATGGTGCGCAGGGACCGATAGTGCTGCGCCAGCATTACCGCCTCATCCGCTGGCACGATCCCGGCATTGGCAAGCGCATCGAGCGCCGCCAGCGTTGCCCGCGAGCGCAGAGCGGGATTACGCCCACCGTGGATCAGCTGCTGTGCCTGGGTGAAAAACTCAACCTCGCGGATGCCGCCGCGCCCGCGTTTGAGGTCAAATCCGGGGCCGAGTTGCTGGCCCTTGTCATAATGGTCGCGGATTTGCCGGGTGAGCGCGGCAATCTCGTCGATCGTGCCGAAATCGAGCGAGCGTCGCCAGATGAATGGGCGGAGCGACTCCATAAAATAGTCGCCAAGTGCTCTGTCGCCAGCCGACGCGCGGGCACGGATAAACGCCGCCTGTTCCCATGTCAGGGCCTGCGATTCATAATGGGAAATGGCAGCATCTACCGGGATCGCCAGTGGCGTTACTTCGGCCGCGGGCCTGAGCCGCAGGTCCATGCGAAAAACATAGCCGTAACCGTCGCGCTCACTCATCAAATCGATCAGTTGTCGCGCGATCCGCTGCGCCGCATCAGACGGTTCTTCACGTCCACGCACCGGAAGGGTAGCGGGGTCGTAGAGGAAAATCGGGTCGATGTCCGACGAATAGTTGAGCTCCTGCCCGCCGTGCTTGCCCAGCGAAATCACCGCAAAACCTTGCGGCGTCTGATCGGGCGTTCGTCGCGCAAAAATATCAGCAAGCGAGGCGTCCAGCGCGCGGTCCGCGAAGTCAGACAGGTGACGCATGACCTGTTCGACGCTGAGCAGTCCTGCCAGATCACCCGCTGCCAGCACCATCGACAGTGCATTTTTTTGAATGCGCAGCGACTGTGATACAGGGATGTCGGTGGGCGAGTCGCTGCATGCCGCCAATGCTGCCTCGAACTCTCCCTGCTCCAGCATCACCAGCAGATCGGGCCGCTTGTCGATCGCCGTGGCCAGAAACGGCGCGTGATCGCGCATCCGGGAGAGGGCTTCGAGCAGTGCTGTTCGCGCATCCATGCCGCTTTGCTAGCCAGCAAGCTGTCCAAGCGCAACGCGCAAGAGTGTGTGATATTGGATCAGTCCGACGGCGATGCCAAACTTATGTGCCGTTGCCCCTGTTACCGGGCAGTCCGCCACTCAATGTGTCGACGTCGGCCATGATCGCCCCCATGGGATCGGCAAGCCGCACGCCCTGTTCATCACCGTAAACCGCATCATCGACCAGCGCAGCGAGTGCCGCGCGACCTCGCGCCACCCGGCTTTTGATGGTGCCAAGCGCCACCGCACAAATGTCTGCCGCTTCTTCATAGGAAAAGCCGCCTGCGCCAACCAAGATCAGGGCTTCCCGCTGGGCTTCCGGCAGCTGCATCAGCGCGCGCTGAACATCGGCGAGATGCAGCTGGTCGCCCTGGCCTGCCGGGACCGAAAGGATGCGATCGGCAACGACATCGTCCCATTCGCTGGTGAACCGTGACCGCCGCCGCTGCGACAAAAAGGAATTGCGCAGGATGATGAATGTCCACGCGCGCATGTTGGTGCCTGCAGAAAACCGCTCGCGTGCGGCCCATGCCTTGAGCATCGTATCCTGGACAAGATCATCTGCAACATCGCGGTTTCCGCTTAACGAACGCCCATAGGCGCGAAGGTGCGGGATCAAGGCAGCAAGTTGTTCCTTGAAATCGCGGTCATTCAGCGGGCTGTGCGATGCATCCGAATTCTGTTCTGGCGACGGTTCAACTGCCATGAAAGCTGGTCCTGGCCCCTTAAACATGTGTGATACCCGGATTCGCTGTCCGTTGGGTTGGCGCATCTCCAGCAACGTTGATTTGGGTTAATTTTGCAACGGTCGATAGGGACATTGGTTGCACGACACAAGCCCAGCCCCCTGCTGTCATGATCCAGCGCGCTTGCCTCATCAAAGCCAAGCTGGCAGATGACCGGTGATCGTTGCTCGAACTCTCCAAAGGATATTTGGTCATGCGTTTGTCACCCCTGCTTGTGCTCGCCCCGCTGGGTCTGCTCGGCCTTGCCGCCTGCCAGACCGAAAGCGGACCATCAGCAGGGCGAGCAGCAGGTCTTGATATTCCAGAGGTCGAAGCGGTGGACATAGCCGAAGCTACGATCAAGGACTTGACCCAGATGCTGTCGGACGACAGTTTTGAAGGCCGGGCGCCCGGCTCCATTGGCGAGGAAAAGACCATCGCACTGCTGACAGAGCGCTTTGCCGCAGCAGGTCTTAAGCCCGGCAATGGTGACAGTTGGCTGCAGAATGTACCGTTGGTCGGCATCGAAGCGAACAAGGTCAGCCCGCTGACGATCAGCGGCGGCAAGACACCGCTGGCATTCAACTATGGCAGCGAGATGGTGATCGGAACCTATCGCGAAACCGAGACAATCGAGATTATCGATAGCGACGTCGTCTTTGTCGGATTCGGCATCAACGCGCCTGAAAAGGGCTGGAACGATTATGCCGGGCTCGATGTGAAGGGCAAGACGGTGGTCATTCTGGTCAACGATCCGGATTATGCGAGCGTAGACCTGACCGGCGATTTTGGCGGCAAAGCGATGACCTATTATGGCCGCTGGACCTATAAATATGAAGAAGCTGCGCGACAGGGCGCAGCTGCCGCGCTGATCGTGCATGAGGATTTCCCCGCTGCTTACGGCTGGGGCGTGGTTGAATCGAGCTGGACCGGCCCGCAGTTCTTCGCGCAGAGCAAGGACAGAGGCGCGCGCCAGACGATGGCCAACGGATGGATCCAGAAGGGCGTGGCTGAACAGCTGCTCGCCAGCGCAGGGCAGGATTTTGCGCAACTGAGCAAGGCTGCGAAGCAGAAGGGCTTCAAGCCAGTGCCGTTGGGACTTAAAGCGTCAGTCTCGTTTGCCAACAGCATCACCACCACCCGGTCGAACAACATCATCGGCATTCTGCCCGGTGCCAAGCGCCCGGACGAATATGTGCTATACACCGCGCATTGGGATCATCTGGGCCGCTGCAAGCCAGCGCCTGATGGGGATGACATCTGCAACGGCGCGGTTGACAACGCGACCGGCACCGCCGCGCTGGTCGCGCTGGCCGAAGCCTTCGCCAAGGCGGGCGCACCCGATCGGAGCATCGTTTTCCTAGCTGTCACGGCAGAGGAATCAGGGCTGCTCGGATCGAAATATTATGCTGAAAACCCCGTCTACCCGCTGAAACAAACCGTTGGCGGCATCAACATGGATGCTTTCCTGATGGCAGGCCCGGCAAAAGATGTAACTGTTATCGGCAAGGGCAAATCGCAGCTCGATAACTTTCTGTCCGCCGCGCTAAAGTCAGTGGACCGCGTCGCCACCGCTGACAGCAGCCCGCAGAACGGCTATTATTACCGTTCTGACCATTTCAGCCTCGCCAAGCTTGGCGTGCCGATGCTGTATATCAACGGTGGGGAAGACCTGATTAACGGCGGCGTCGCTGCGGGTGCGGCTGTATCGAAAGACTATACCGAAAATCGCTATCACGGACCCAAGGACGAATTCAATCCGGCCTGGGACTGGTCAGGGGTGATGGCTGACCTTGCGCTATACTATCGCATCGGCCGCAGCATGGCGATGTCGACCAGTTGGCCCAACTGGGTAGACGGCGACGAGTTCAGGGCGGTGCGGGATGAGAGCCGAATGGGCAGCTGAGCGCCGCTCCTAACTCAGTGGCAAGCTCAGTTAGTGCGTAAAGCTTCGCTTCAAAATCACGGTTTGTTAGGGTCGGCCTGGATGTAGCGGCCCAGTGACGGATCGAAGTCGCGGTAGCGGTTGTAATAGAACGCTGCACCGGGGATGATTTGCGCGCCCAGCCACTGGCCGGGGAAGCCGATGGCAGCATAGCCATAAGGGGAGATCGCAGCACCTGCGGCATCGGTGGTGAGCACAGGGGTACCCAGATGGTTGCCGTGCGTCCACGCGATCTGGCTGGTGCCGCCGCCTGCGCCGATCGCGACGGCCAGCGGCATATAGCCGCCGGCGCCATCATCGCCGCCAAACGGGCCGCTTGCGCCGACCTGCGGCAACAGCCAGATATATTCCGCCTTGAGATCGGCTGCTCCGCCCG